>JBCCDM010000385.1:0-6147 GCA_039030795.1 Cyanobacteria bacterium P01_A01_bin.84 | reverse complement strand
CCCCATAATATAATAAAAATAAAAATAATTACAGATAATAATTTATATTTAGATTTGTTAAGCATTTTTATATTATCTGGAGAATAGATAATTTAGTTATTGTTAATAGAAATTATAAACTTTACTACTCTCACTTTCAGAATTTTTAAGAATCTTTCCGTTTATTTAGAGAGTTGAAATTCGTTTGTTATTAATCAAGATTTTATAGCTAATAGCCAGAAGCTAAAAGCTAAAAGTTCTCTAATTAATTGTAAACGGCTTAATTTCAGGAAACTCCCAACTGTGATGATATCTATCAGCAACAAATGGTCTAATTACAAACTTGGGAGGGGTACCATCTTTGACATCAATGCGTACAAAAGAGTAAGGACGATGTTTATCCGAACCTTGTCCATTACGTCCTAAAAATAAGTTACAGCGAGCCACCTTACGATTATGAGTACCATTATCATCTACAAAATTTTCTTCTAAAATCCCACCCTCTTCCCTTTGACGACGCAAACTAAAGCCACTACCACCAGCAATAATAAAATTAAGATTAGAATCAGCGTGCCCTGTATCAAAGGTTTGCAAATGCTCAAAACAGTGAGCATGACCATTTAAAATCAAGTCAACAATAGAACGTCCCGGTGGTAGCTCCCCTAACTCATTCACCACTCCATCAAATACTTCCCGTAAGCGATCGCGCACGGCTAAAGTTTGACCCTGATGCCATTTTGTCGCTTCTGTAACATAGGGTGGGTGGTGAAAATACATAATTCTCCCCCGTACTTCTGGATTATTCCAAGAAGCAATTAATCTTTGTTTCAACCAGTCTAGTTGTTCAGTATCAATAACAATTTCCTGATGAGAATTTAGCTGTTTCTCAATATCCATCTTGATTTCACTCAACTGTTCTAATTTTGCATTGAGGTCATCAATTTGTTCTGCATCATCACGGGATTCGGGGTTTAATTCCGTAATAGTGCTTAAAATTTGTTCTTCTTCTTGTTCTATTTGAGAGTTCCGCTTTTCCAAAAACAAGCGTTTATGTTTTGTTTCTGGACTTGTGGGTATGGGTAGAGGTGCATTAAACGTACTAGAATCGAGAGCAAAAAAGTCAATACCACCGTAGCGAAAACTATAGTAACGATTCGGTAAACGGGTAAATTCACCAGGTAAATAACGCAAACAGCGACCAAAATCAGTTTTACCCGTATAGCGTCGATCCAGATGTGACTCTAATTTTTCTTGATTTCTCCAACATTGTAGATAGTCAATAAATGCCTTAGCATAAGCATTACCTTGATATGAACCATGCCAGCTAATATCTAACTCTTTATAACCAAAAGCGCGACGTACCGGTAAAGTAATACCAGCTAAAATTCGATAAGCTAAAGGTACATCGTAATAGTCATGATTTCCCAAAACTGGTAGAAATGGCTGATTGAAAACCATATTATCGTAACGAATGCTTTTATAGTTTTCACCATTTACCAAAAACTCTCGATAAGGCTTAATAAAATTAGGATAGTAGTAATCCTGGGAGCCTACCAAGTAAATTACATCACCCGTATGTAAAACAAATCGACAATCATCCCGGTGGGGTAACATCATTTCAGCAATTTGTCGTTGGGGGTTATGTCCCCAATGATCTCCTGCACCACTATCCCCAATAGTCATAAAGGAAAATTCTGGACTTTCCTCCTTACCGTCATCTATGACCATACTTGTTTGGTCAATACCCCGGGATACAATGCTCGGATGCAACCAGGACACCCGTTCCTTCATTTTTTGTACTTTAACAGAAATCGGCGGTTCTGTAATTACTCTCATCGCTGGTTACTCCAGAGTTTACTATTGCTCAAGTGCTTAAAATAATTCTTTGCCCGCTTCTGGGTTGATTGTACTTGTTATTAATTAGCTTTTAGCTTTTAGCTTTGAGTTTTTTAAATATTTACAAGTAATTAAGTTTTCAATCCCTATCCAATTTCTCCTAACAGTGGTGAGGGAGAGGGGAGAGGGATCTTTTTCTTAATCTTTGACTTAGTCTTTGAATAGTTGCCCATATATTAAAGCTTTGCATAATTATAAGATATTAGAGTAGAGCCTCTGGCAACTGCACTCCCCAGCAGAGCCAGCAAAAGAGAATTACCATTCCTCAACTTGCATATTTTATAAGTTTTCCACAGCAAGGGAGCATAGAATTTTATAAAAAGCCCCCACTAAAATAATTATTATCTATGAAGGTGGTCTTTATTTGTATAGTGGCACCCTTAAGGGGGTATCAGGTTAAGATATTTGTTCTTTCTTGGGATCTCCTTGTCCCTTTTCTCTCCCCCATCACTTTTTATTAACAACCTACGACAAAACCAAAGTATACAAAATTAAATCTCGATGTAAACCTAATTCTGTTTTGATTTCCCATGAAATTTGTGCTGGAGAAATAGCAATAAAACCGAAGCGATGATAAAAAGGTATTAATTCTGATAAGCAAACCAGGTAAGCTGGTTTTTGAGCTTCATTAATAACTTGTCTAATTAGGCACGAAGCAAATTGACGGCGACGATATTCCTTCAGAACACACAAATTAACAATAACAGAATATTTTTTATAGTTACGTAATTCTACACAAGCAACTATAGAATTATTAGATATATTTTCTACAACTAAATAATTAGAATAATTTTTAAAATTAATTTCATAGAAATAAAATAATAGTATTATTCCCAGTAAATACAAAGCGATCGCGGGACTAAAAATCAATCCGGTGACTATTGTGACTAAAAAAATAATCAGGATAATTCCAGTATTATTTTCCTTTGTATCAAACGTTGATAATACCTTTTTTATTTGCCAAGCATCGCGACTGCGACCATGACGAATAATAAATCCTGGGAGTAATTGGAAATTCTCTGTCATCTACAAATTAAGAAGGTTAATTTTAAGGTCGTCAAGATGAGTTTTTACCATTAAAGACGAATTTTTTCTATTTTCTCCTTACAAAAAGGTTATCTAGTATAGAAAAATCACTAAATTTCTTAATTACTCTTAGAACAAGAACACAGATTGTACTGATTACACGGATTAGAGTATGGAAGAGTTGGAGAATTGGAGGATTTTATGAGTGTATAAATTTGGTCTTTGTATAATTTTATGATCCGTTTAAGGAACTGTTGAAGAAGAATGGTAGATTGTACGGATTACATGATTACATCAATTGGAAGAGTATGAAAATTAAGAATAAATGAATCATTCATAGAATTTTTGTAATCAGGTTAATCTCTTGTGTGATAATGAGTAACTTAAAATATGCTGATATCACCGAACAAATTATCGGAGCATCCTTTGAGGTTCATAAGTTTTTAGGTAATGGTTTTCAAGAAGTTATCTATCAACGCGCTCTAGCTTATGAATTGAGTCAAGTAAACTTAAAATTTGTCCGTGAAATAGAACAATACATTTACTACAAAAATCTTCCCCAACCCATCGGTAAACGCAGAGCAGATTTTGTGGTCGAAAATAAAATCCTTGTAGAATTAAAAGCAGTTATCCAACTTGAAGATGTCCATCTAGCTCAAGCCCTCAACTACTTAAAAGTTTATAGATTAGAAGTAGGATTGCTGATAAACTTTGGTAGCAAAAGCCTCACCTTCAAACGCCTTGTAAAAGACTTACAAAAATAAAATAACTCATCCCACTCAATACTTTTATACAAAGTAGTGAACTGTGAGCAGCAAGTTATCAGTCAAAGGCAGCAGGGGAACAGAAAGGAAAGTAAGATAACATAGATAACTATAAAATGGTAGTAGACATCTCCGAAAAAGAATACAAAAGCCTTATATACTCAGAGTTAATACCTCATTTCCCCCAGATATCTAATGTAATAAACTTATTAACACTCCCTCCTCCCCTAAAATCCGTGCAATCCCTAAATCCGTATCAATCTGCGATCTTCTTTTATTGGTATCCTGCTGCTTGTAGAGAAAATAATTTCGCATAAAGTCCTTTCTTTACTAACAATTCCTGATGATTTCCCTCCTCTATAACTTTACCGTCATCAATCACTAAAATTTTGTCAGCCATACGCACTGTAGAAAAACGGTGAGAAATCAAGAATACAATTTGGTTTTGAGTAAGCGATCGCAAACGTTGAAATACTTCAAATTCGGCTTGGGGATCGATTGCTGAGGTGGGTTCGTCTAAGACTAGGATATCTGCTTTATCTCGCATGAAAGCACGGGAAAGGGCAATTTTTTGCCACTGTCCCCCTGATAATTCCTGCCCGTCTTTAAACCATTTACCTAATTGTGCGTCGAAGCGGTTTGGTAAGTTATTTATAAATGATTTAGCCATTCCTTTCTCAGCAGCGCTTTCCCAACTTGCTTTCTCTTCCAAATGTTGGACATCACCTACACCAATATTTTCACCAACTGTAAACTGATAGCGAACGAAGTTTTGGAAAATCACTCCAATACGCTGTCTTAAAATATCAACATCCCATTCGTGTAAGTTCAGACCATCTAGTAAGATACGTCCGGAGTCTGGATTATAAAGTCTTGTTAGTAACTTAATCAAGGTGGTTTTACCAGAACCATTTTCACCCACAATCGCTAACTTTTCTCCCGGTCGGAGATGAAAGGAAATATTTTGCAGTGCTGGTTTAGTGCTTCCGGGATAAGTAAAGGTAACATTTTCAAACTTTATACCATCGTGGGGAATTGTACCTTGAATTGCTTTTCCCCAAGACTTGGGAACTTCTTCTTCTAAAAACTCATACAAATTGGAAAGATACAGGTTATCTTCGTACATCCCCCCAATAGAAGTCAAAGCTGCAGAGAAAGTATTTTGTCCCTGACGAAACACCGTTAAATACATCGTCATATCACCCAGAGAGATTCTTCCCACCACGGTTTCTAAGACTATCCAACCATACGCAATATAAAAAGCAGCAGTACTAAGCAAACTTAATAAATAGCTCCACAATCCCCGACGCAGAGTTAAATCCCTATCTTCCCCGTAAAGTTGGTTAAATAACCCTTGGTAACGTCCCAAAAGCATCTCACCCAATTGATAAAGCTTTACCTCCTTAGCAAAATCTTCCCTCGCGACCAAAGTCTCCAAATAGCGTTGCTGGCGTGTTTCCGGGGCTCGCCAGCGAAATAAACGAAAAGCTTGTCCGGCGAACCTTGTTTCTGCAAAAAAAGCAGGCATCGCGGCTAAAATCAAGATAACTACAGCCCAAGCAGAAAAGCCAATTAACAAAGCTCCATAAGTTACCAAACTTAGACCGCTCTGCACCAAACCAAAAGTACGATTTACCAAAGATAAAGGACGACTAGAAGCTTCCCTTCTGGCGTTGGTCATTTTGTCATAAAACTCAGAATTTTCAAACTGAGTTAAATCCAAACTCAAAGCCTTCTCTAAAATTAAAACATTAACTCGCTGTCCTAATAGTACCCGTAACAAAGACTGACACACCGTCAATCCTCGTTGACTAGCAGTTAAAATAGCCACAGCTAAAGCTTCTATTCCTACATAAGTCAAAGGACTATATATATTACTACTGACAGAATTAATTGCAGAATTATTAACCCGTGTCGAAACAACTGTATCTACAATCAACTTACCAAGATAAGCCACCCCAGCAGGTAACAAACCAGCCAGTAAAGTTAATACAGCAATAGAAATAGTTAAATTACGATTAGTAGTCCAAACTAGCGCGATCGCTCTGCCACTGTAACGAAATACGTTGAAAAATTGACCCAGGGCACGCCGTATTTTACGAATACTCATACCCTTATTTTACCGGATTTTAGATAGAATTTGAACTAATACACTGAATGCAGATATGTGTTGTAGTCTAATTTATTGTGCGATCGCTTTAAATCGTTTAAATCCTTAAATTAACAAAACTTTCCTAGAGACCTTCAATTGAAGGTCTCTAAGATTGCTTGATAAGGGTTTGAACTTGATTTTTTTTAACTCTATTTCTAATATCTACCCATCGTGCAATTTGATATCAATCGGGAGCATCCCACTTTTTTGAATGTCATTGCGAGCGGAGCAAAGCAATCGCAAAGTTTATAACTAACATCATTCCTCAGCCTTTGGGAAGACCTCATCAACGCAATGACGGTTATTATCTCATTAAAAAATAAAAACTGG
>JBCCDM010000384.1:0-6179 GCA_039030795.1 Cyanobacteria bacterium P01_A01_bin.84 | reverse complement strand
CCTCTCGCACCTGGGGTTCCCCAGGTGTCTTGTCCTCCTTGTGTTATTAGGGAAAAGGGTTAAGGTTAAGGGGAACAGGGAAATAAATTGATTCTTAGCCCCAGCTTATTAAGTATATTTATACTGGTGCAAGATGTGAGTATAAGCTTGTGCAGTTGAATGTTGAGCATTATTCTCTTCCTTATCTTGTTCTGGATTGGGAAGAAATATCGCTAAAATTACAAATAATGTAAATAAAATAAATAGTATTAAAACAATTGGCAGAATATTGGCAATTATAAGATTGAGTACAAACTGAATCAGCGATACTATTATATTTAAAAATACACCTAAAACTACTATAAAAATGCCAATGATAAAAACTACAAAACTAACCATCGAAGCTAACTAAAGTGTTGTAAACTTAACTTCTATTATTGGCAGCTATTTTGACTTTATGGTTTGTTCATAAACTATTGGCTCGTTGATTTGATCTATTGACAAAAATATTAATTATGAATAACGGACGGCTAGCTTCGCAATCGCCATACATAAAGAACGTGGCGAATCAATTGCGTAACGTAGTCATGCCGTAGGCTTATCGCAGATAAGAATGACAAGGTTATTATTGTTGCGCCAGAAGATATCGATCGCTTTCAGTTACAGAAAGTTCAAAAACTCAAAAATCTGAAATAGTTTTCATAGCATATTCTTAATCATAGATACAGTGTTGGGAAGCTCTTGTTTTTGCAGTCTCATTAAGTATTCTTCAAAGGTACAAGGTGGCTTTCTCCGTCTCTGATGGCATTTTTGTACTGCGTCAAACACCTGGAAGGGGTGAAGGTCGATAAGATTGGTAATGAAAGTATCTTGATGCTTCGCCTCGATATTGTATTTGTCTAATTCTGTCTGCAGAAAATCTTTTAGATTGCTAGTAACTATAACTTCAGCGCGCGAATCGGAGATTCGCCAGTCGTCGAAGACGACGGACGATCTGCGCGGATGCGCTGCGCTTTAATCGCTGCTGCCAGAACATGACGGTCATTAGGATCTGGCAAGTTTAGTTTTTCGATTAACCATTGATAATCAGTAACAAGACAATCACGAACGTTTGCGTTCATCAAATCTCTTACCCGATAAAGCTTTTCTATGGGTAAATCTGGTTTCTTTTGTTTGAGATTTCTAATCCACTCGTCATGAATTTCATCTGTCCATTTTGCTCTATAGAGATCTTTTGTAGCCAGTTCCATCAATAAATCTCTGAGATTGTTGGGGTAAAGAACACAAGCATCATAGACTACTGTGAAATTGGGAATCATTATTTAATCGTCTTCGTATAGATCCAATTCCTCAGTCAAGGCAGTAAGTTCGTCCAATGACTGATTCCGCTTCTCATCAATTTCAGCCTTATATGAATATAAATCTTTGGCTAGGATGCGTCTGTGCTTACCTACCTTGAAATAGGGGATCTTTCCAGACTCAAGCAATTTGATTAAATATGGACGAGAAATATTTAATAGATTTGCTGCTTGCTGGGTGCTTAATTCAGCTTTAACTGGAACGAGAGTAACTGCATTACCCTGAGATAGCTGCGAAAGAATATCGATCAGAAGCTCATAGGCTACTGAGGGAATCATCAGCGATTCTTCTTGTCCGTTTTCAGATTCTACTGTGATTTTTTGAGTGTGGCTGTGGGAATTAGTTAGTGAAGCCAAGACACGACTGCTTTGTGCGGATAGTTCGATATCTGCTTCAGTTGGGATGGGTATTTTCCTTTGTCTGTCTAATATTGCCATGACACTCTTTTTTCATGCTTATTCTCCTAGTCTATATTCTATGTGAAATAAACGCAACGCTTTTTTGGTCTTTAAATTTTATTTTCTCGGTTATTTCAGCGATATAAATACATCATTACCTAGTATTGCTATCAATAGCATCTTGGATTAATTTGTATTTCTGGTCGTGTCTAAATTTTCTCCATGCTTGCTGATTTTTTCTATAACTAGGACAGAAAAAGCGTCTTGCATTTGTTTGACATATATTTAGAATTTCCACTTTGAAAAGCAGTAAATCATTTTCTTTCACAAACTCAAAAATATTTTTTACAATGAAGCTTATTTGTTTAGTAGGTCTATCTGAGTCTTGTTCATAAGGATCTATATCTTCATATTCTGAATTTATTTCTAAAATACCTTTAGCTTTCAAAGCTTCTCGAAATTTTTCTGGAATATCACGAATACAAGCAATCTTTTGACATTTTTCTCCAGCAAGAGGATATAAATATACCTCTTGATTTTTTAGTTCAAGCCAAGATTGCCATTCAAACATCAAATAGTTATCAATCCATCTATTTATGTTAATAAATCTAGCTGTTGTTCTATCTATACTATCTCTTGTTGATGGTGAAAAATGGTTTTCTGCAATTGTATATAATAATCCAACAATTATAGATCTGTCCTCACTGAGACTTCTATTTCTTACAATGCCTTTTTGTGTTAAAGTACCGAGAATAAAATCATTATCCTTATTCACAAAGCAAATATAAATATCTTTTCCTATTAACTCCAGCCAAAGATTGTATTTTGCTACATATTTTGGTTTTGTATATTTATTTATTTCATTCTTTTTACCGTTTTTGCTACGACTATAAAAATAGCGTTCAGCAGTTGAATACAATAATGCTATGGCTTCAAACTGCTCTTTGGTGACATCGCGATTTCGGGCAATACCTTCTTGAGTTAAACTTCCCAGTACAAAGCTATTAGTTTTGTCTTTATCGCAAACACAAATAAGCTCGTCGTGTAATTCTAACCAAACATTATATTTAGCTACAAATTTAGGTTTTATATTCATACAATATTATTTTTTATAATTAAAACAGTTTCTTCTGCTCCATCACAACTTTGGCTTTAATCTCATCCATTGATAACCAAATAGAAGTTAAAGTTTTGTGTTCTTCGGTTTTGGTAGGCATTACTTTAAAAGCAATTTCCAAGGTTTTCATCAACATATCGTTGTTGTTTAACCCCGTTTTTTGCAGGAAGTTTCTGACTAATTGGGGGTTTTGTTCTTCTTGGTAAATGGCGATAATGGCATGGAGGGCATCGACTAAATGAAGATTGGAGAAGTTATCGGCATCGGCGGAAAATGCGCGTTTTTTGTGTCTCTGTTTGGGGGTGAGGATCGTACAGTTACCGCTTTTGGCAGCTATCAGCTTATAAGTTTTGGCTAAATCGTTCACGTCGAAACCACCAACGGCTAGGGCTAGCTGTCTGGCTTCATCGAAAGGGAATTCACGGGCTTTGAAAGCATCCCAAGCCAGGAGATACCATTGAGTCAGAGGATCGAAACCTGCGGTGTCGGTTTGTACCAGTTTGCGGAAACGATAGTTTGCTATGGCTTTTCTAGCTTCGGCAAAAGCTACTTCGGGGCGTACTTCCTCCCCGCTACTGTCTAAGATGGGATAGGAACGAGAAAAGACATTTAAAGCCGAACCAAAAGCACTCAGGTACAAGTCAATACCCGTAATATCATTCTCTTCAAATTCGGGGGCGCGTTGTTCAACGAGGTTAGCCACTTCGGGGCGCAAGTCATCCCACCAGGCTTGTTCGGCATCAGGATCGCGTTTGCGACAGACTAACAGTACGGTACTAGAAACCGAGTTTTTCTTGGCTTGGTGTAAATTCTGCGGATTTTCGGTACTGACAGCCCAAGATGCGGTAATCTCAAAGCCAGCATCAATCAGAGATTTAGTCAGTACATCCCAAGCCCCAGATTCTTTGTGGTTAAACTGTACCGTCATTACCCCATCATCCCGTAAGACGCGATAATATTCGCTAAACGCCAGTTGCATCTTGGCTTCATAGTCTTGTTTGGCTAGTTCTTCGGGAGATGCACCCATGTTACGGAAGCGAGAAGGATTAGCAACCGCTTCTCGATCTTTATCCGTAAGTTCCGACCAAAATAAATCGGGAAAAATATCTCCTAATGTACGTTTTTGCCAGACATAAAAAAAGTCAGAAAGATCGGCATATGGAATAGTCCCATAATAAGGAGGATCTGTAACTATCGAATCTATGGAGTTGTTAGGAATGTGAAAAAGGCTATCTGTTGATACTGCATTTATTTGGATAGATTTGAAATCGTACTGTTCTAATCCTGGGATAGTTGATAAATTTGTTTTTGCTCCAAATAATTGACAAAGCTTTGAATAGTTTGAAGCTGTAAATTTGACGCATGAATACCATAGCTTTTCAGGTTCAACTTCTGGATAATCCCACATCAAATTTAGAGCATGATTAGCGGTAGCAACTTTTGTACTAGCTGTTGCTGAATCCCAATGAGATAATCTACAATTTTTGTCCATTGCTTGATCGAAAACTAAAGCCAAATAAGTCACTATAGCTTTTACTTTTTCTGATTCACATTCAAACTCTAATTTTGATTTAGCTTCGTTGATAATTTCCACATAGGTAATAAGAGTTAAAAGCTGGCGTGAGTTGAAACACTGCGACCATTCAACAATTCCATAATTACGAATCATTGAATATTGCCGATTAGTAGGCGTAGCTTCATGACTAATGAGATTAGAACTTTCCCACTCACTAATTTTTTCAATTACTTTTTCTTCGGCTGAAGATACACCCTGTAAATCTAAATTGGTAGGAATTCTGAACTGTAAACTGCCTTTACCTTCTTTATAGGCAACTGCATATATTTGATGACCTAATTTACTTTTCTGACTAGGTGAAGAAATATATTCATTTTCAATTACGGTGCTGCAATTAGGGCATTTGCCAACTCCTCTACTTATAGTATTTGTGACTGTGGGATCGTACTCACCACCATCAACTTCTATTGTTGTACTTTTACCTTTTTTGCCTTGAATTAATTCAAAATCAACTCGTTTTTCTTTAGGATTAGGAATAGGCTTTACTGCATACCAATCACTTGTAACTTTTCTCTCTTTTCCTTTCCCTGCGTAGTTACTCGTTTTGCTTAACCACCAATTAGGACTAAGAGGCACAACCGACTCACAATGAGGACAAATAACCGTATGCGCCCAAAGATAATTCTGTACCTTCTCTCCCTTGTTAGAAGGAAAAAACTCGGCTAATCTTTTCTCTGCTTCATCGCCAACATATTTGACCCATTTGTCGATATCCTGCTGTAAATCTGCCCCAAACTTGAGGGGATATTCCATTGCTGCTTTCATCGTTACCACCGCCACAGGGTTTAAATCCGAAGCGAGGACATTTAAACCATATCTAGCAGCTTCAAAAGGGATACTTCCACCACCTGCAAAAGCATCTAAAACCACAGGCTTTCTTTTACCCCAAACCTTCTCGCAATACTCTTCTAATTTCTCAATAACTCTACTCGTAGGAGGGGTTTTATATAGCTTAATCGCCTCTTTTTTCTTAAGCAAAATCCCGTCTTTTTCTGGATGCAAACCCAACAAATATTCAAACTCTTCCATTGAAATATCTGCGGGCAATAAAGAAGCCAAAACCGAAGCGCGAGAAAAAGATAAAGGCTTGCGAGAATACCAACGATGTAACCCCTTAAAAGGATTTCCCCCGTGTTCGTAATATACCTGCTGATTGAGAAGTTTTACAGGCATAATTTTCTCAATGAACACTTGAGGACGATTCATAAGTATTTACCTATATAAAAATAAATACGCTGAAGCTATCTAACTAATTAACAAATAGAATATTTATTAAGCAAGAAAAAATAGTAATATAGCTTATTTAAAACAATAAATATATGCTTCTGCGTCAATCAATTTTAAAAAGAATAATTAGTTTTGATAAGTGTAGAAAATATCCGAATTATTAGTATAGTTTTTTGGTAATAGACAGTTTCCCGTATTGACCAAGTTGAAATATTCTTTTACCAGTAATATGAAAAGTATTATTATTTATGTAGACGTTTAATAAGCTTCTATGACTAATAATTCTCAGAAACAACGGATCTCAATCACCGTAGATTCACAGCTACTTGAAGAAGTAGACCAAATGACTAAAAATCGTTCTGCTGCGGTAGAGGAAGGTTTACGTCTGTGGCGCAAACAACAAATCGAAGAACAGTTACGAAATTTCTATCAAAATCGTTCCCAGGCAGATATTGAGTTTGAAAAGGATTGGGCGCAGTTTTCTCAAACACAAATGGAAGAAATTCTGGAAGAGGAAGGATTG
>JBCCDM010000383.1:0-6221 GCA_039030795.1 Cyanobacteria bacterium P01_A01_bin.84 | reverse complement strand
TAAATGAGTATCGATATTTTCCCTTTTCTCAGAATCTAAATGTGTAGTTTGAGACGATACTTCTGTACCCAAAACTACACTTGTACTTAATACCCAAGCAGCACCCGATAATAATATAAACCTTAATACTGGACTTAATTTTTGATAAGCGAATCCATCTGCGTAGGTCATTATTACTCCTCACAAAAACTCTATTAATTGAATAATGATGTACGATTAATTACTGAGAATCTTTTTTAAGAAGATACATCAAATTTTAGAGGATTTGAAGGATAGTAATCTGTCCCAAACGGATTTTCTTATGTCCGAAACGGATTTTTTGCGGATGCTCAAGAAACCCTTCTGCTGCGAGGACTGAAACCAAAATGCTTCTTGAAAGCACGATGAAAAGAACTCGGACTAGCATATCCCTCTCGTTGCGCTATCGCAGTTACATTAAGGCTAGAATCTTGCTATAATAACTTAGCCTTTTCTAAACGCTGCTGTTGTAAACAACCAAATACCGTCGTACCGAAAACCTGTTGAAAACCCTGCTTTAATTTATAGTCATTTAAACCAACCAGACGAGCTAAATTAATTAGTGATGGTGGAGTTTCTAAATTCTTAAAAAGAATTTCTCTCGCTTGATAAATTCGCTCTATATCCCCTGCTTTAATAATCTTAGAATTATTAATTTCTTCAATATCAGTAGATAATTGTTCCAAGTATCCAGCGATTAATTCCAAAGTTTTACCTTCAAGATATAAACTTCTGCTAGCTCCCCGGTAAGGACAATTAAAAGCTTGATTTGCAGCAACTAACATTGTTGATGACATCTGTGCTGGTTGAAAATACTTTTTAGGGTACTTCCCTCTTAATATTTGACGTAGCTGAAACGGTATATCTTTGAAAGATTCATCAACAAAATTCGAGAGCGTTTCTGGAGTAATATTAATTTCAATATAGGTAACTTGTCCCTTTGGTTGGGCTGCTACTCCCGAAAAACTTGGTACAAAAGCTAACCGACTTTGACCAGCACCGAATACAAAATCTTCACTAGAATTGTACATAGTAATTTGTTCTTGTCCTGCCAACCAGAAATCGCAGGAAAAAATTGGTTCCACCTGATAGTCAGTTAAAAACCGAATCGGTTCTCGGTTAGTATGATTGTGCAGTAACAGTTCCAAACCAGGACGTAATTCCAATCGTCGTACTGTCCCTTCTCCTAATTGGGGTGGAAGTTGCCAAATTTGCTCATTTTTATCTTGCTGATAAGTAGCACCCAAGGAATTTCCAACCGTATGACAGATTTCTTGTATATCCTGAAACGAAAGGCTGATTTCCATAAGTAAATTCGCTGATTTTCAGGAATTGTAATATGATATCGATGATTAAGAGTAAATTATGCTTGAAAATTTAATCTTTCATCCATATATTTTTCTAAGTCTATAAATTAAACTCTATCGCTAGGGTTATACATCTACTTTTCTCTCTACCCTTCCTCTACTCATTACTCCTCTATCAGAAGATGGATAAACAAAACAGTATTCAGAAAAATATAGAAAATATATATCCCCTCTCACCGATGCAGCAAGGTATACTATTTCATAGCTTGCTTGCTCCGGATGCTGGTGCTTATATACCCCAGGTTTGTATTACTGTTGATGGGTTAACGGATGTCATTGCTTTTCAAAAAGCTTGGGAAGAAGTATTTAGAAGACATTCTATATTACGCACGGCTTTTCGTTGGGAAAAACGCGATCGCCCTTTTCAAGTAGTATACAGAGTTTTAGATTTACCTTGGCAACAGCAGGATTGGCGAGAATTTTCAATATCAGAACAACAGCAAAAGTTAGATAATTTTCTGGAAGAGGATAGAGAGCAAGGATTTGACCTCAAAATTGCTCCTTTGTTCCGTATTACTTTAATTCAATTAACAGAAACTCGCTATCAACTTGTATGGACTCAACATCATTTAATTATTGATGGTTGGTCAGCGGGATTAGTTCTGAAAGAAGTTTTTCAGTTATATCAAGTATTTTATAAAGGTACAAATTTACCAATTTATAGCAATCGTCCCTATGCCGATTACATTGTTTGGTTGGGACAGCAAGATTTAGCAGCAGCAAAGACATTTTGGGAAACTAAACTTCAAGGATTTACTACACCTAATATTCTGCAAGTAAAACAATCATCTTCAAATTCGACAAAACCCAATTGGAATCAACAGGAAATCTGCTTATCAACCACTACTACTAATAATCTCAAAACTTTAGCGAAAAACCATCAATTCACCCTCAACACTTTGATTCAAGGAGCTTTTGCTATCCTTTTGAGTCGCTATTGTAACCAAGATGATATCGTCTTTGGTGCAACCAGTTCCGGTCGTCCAGCTACACTTACTGGCTCTGAATCAATGGTAGGATTATTTATCAATACTTTACCAGTAAGAGTCCAAATTGACCCCCAAGCATCGTTAATTAACTGGCTGAAACAACTACAAACTCAGCAAATAGAAGCATTACAGTACGAATATAGTCCCTTATTAGAAATCCAAAGCTGGAGTGAAATTCCTAGAGGTTCGACATTGTTCGAGCATATTTTAGTATTTGAAAACTATCCGGTTGATGCTTCATTACTACAATCTCAAGCTGGATTGAAAATTGAAAAAGTAAATTCTCTCGAATGGACAAGTTTTCCTCTGACAATGTTAGTTTCAGCAGCGAATGAGCTTAATTTTAAAATCAAATATGATTCAAATCGCTTTGATAATTCTACAATTGAAAATTTATTAATTCATTTTCAAATTCTCTTAGAAAATATTGCTAATCATCCTGATTATTCTTTAATAGAATTGCCTTTATTAACTGATGCAGAACAGCAATTATTAACAGAATGGAATTCAACACAAGCAGAATATCCAAAGCAATGTGTCCATGAATTATTTGCAGAACAAGTTGAGCGTACACCCGATAAAATTGCGGTAATATTTGAAGACGAAAAACTTACTTATAAAGAACTTAATATTAAAGCAAATCAAGTAGCATATTATCTACAAAATATTGGAGTTCAACCAGAAATTTTAGTTGGTATTTGTTTAGAACGCTCTATAGAAATGGTAATTGCTATCCTCGCTATTTTAAAAGCGGGTGGTGCTTATGTTCCCCTCGACCCTGATTATCCTCTAGAGAGATTAAATTTTATAGAGGAAGAGACTGAATTAAAAACGGTTCTAACTCAAGAAAAAATTCAAGAAATTTTATTTAATGCTGCTCAATTTCCTCAATCCAATCCTGTAAATAATACAACTTTAGAAAATAGTATTTACGTAATTTATACATCTGGTTCCACCGGAAAACCAAAAGGAGTAATCAACACTCATCGTGGGTTAGTAAATCGGTTGTGCTGGATGCAACAAACTTATCAACTTACAACCGATGACCGAGTTTTGCAGAAAACACCCTTTAGTTTTGACGTTTCCGTATGGGAATTTTTCTGGACATTATTATCTGGTTCAACTTTAATAGTAGCCAAACCGGAAGGACATAAAGACAGTGGATATTTAGTAAATTTAATCAGAGAGCAAAAAATTACCACCCTACATTTTGTTCCTTCCATGCTCGAAGCTTTCTTAGAAGAACCGCAATTAAAAGAATCTTGTACTTCTCTAAAAAGAGTTATTTGTAGCGGTGAAGCATTGACAGTCGAACTACAAAAACGGTTCTTTAATCATCTTGATGCTCAACTACATAACCTATACGGTCCCACAGAAGCCGCTATTGATGTAACTTATTATGAAGGCAAGAGGCAAGAGGCAAAAGGCAAAAGAGATAATAATATTCTCCCTCACTCCCTCACTCCCTCACTCCCTCACTCTACTAACGTCCCTATCGGTACCCCCATCCACAACACCCAAATTTACATTCTAGACTCTCACTTGCGTCAAGTTCCCATTCGAGTTGCTGGAGAATTATACATCGGGGGTGATGGTTTAGCACGCGGGTATTTAAAAATACCAGATTTAACCGCAGAAAGATTTATACCTAATCCTTTTTCTTCTTCCCCCTCCGCTCCCTCCGCTTCCTCTGCTCCCTCCACTCTTTACAAAACTGGAGATTTAGCACGTTATTTACCAGATGGGAATATTGAATTTCTGGGAAGAATTGACTATCAGGTAAAAATTCGTGGTTTCCGGATTGAGTTGGGGGAAATTGAAGGAGTATTATTGCAACACCCGGAAGTGAAAAATGCTGTAGTTATTGCTAAAGAATATCAAAGTCAAAACCAAAATCAAAATCAAAATAACAATTCACGTCTTGTTGCTTATATTGTTCCCAACCGAGATATAGATAAAACAGAATTACAAAAATCTTTGCGCTCTTTCTTAGAAGCAAAATTACCATTATATATGGTACCTTCTGCTTTTGTAATTTTGTCATCAATACCGCTGACACCAAACGGTAAAATTGATAGACGCTCTTTACTAGCATTGGATGAAATGGGTGGAAAATTAACTGATTATGTCCAGCCACGTAACCCTAATGAAGAAACTATTGCTAATATTTGGAAAGAGGTTTTAAAAATCGAAAGAGTTGGTATTTACGATAACTTTTTTGAATTGGGTGGTAATTCTCTCTTAGCTACCCGAATCAATTCTCGTTTGCGACAAACCTTTGAATTAGATTTACAACTACGAATTATTTTTGAGAAACCCACAATTGCTGGAATCTCCGAACATATTCAAGCTTTACAAATTACTATAAAATCAATGAAAAATCCTAACACATCGGAAGATGGACACAAACATATAGAATTATAATTGCTAGCAATAAAGGTAATAGGTAATAGGTAATAGGTAATAGTTAGTAGGTTTTGAATTTAATTTATGTTATAAAATTAGTGATATTTTTTACGACGAATTATTTAATTATTAATTAATTGATACCTGACGAAAAGATTAGTTCATTAGTTATATATAGGAATCCTACTTGAAAATAAAAAAAAACTCAGTACACTTTAATATTCTATAATCCTCTTGCCTCTTGCCTCTTGCCTTTTGCCTCTTGCCTCTTCAATATCTCCACCCTACAAATCTGAACAAAAATCCCATGAACATAGAACAATTTCTTACTCACCTCCACTCACTCGAAGTCAAACTCTGGCTAGAAGATGATACAACACTGCATTGTAGCGCACCAGATGAAGTACTTACACCAGAACTGACTGCTGAATTAAAAGCTCGTAAACCCGAAATTATTGCTTTTCTTCAAGAAGCAAATTTAGTTAATCAAAAAACAGTCACTTCAATCCCAGTTACCCCAAGAACTGACAAATTACCTTTATCTTTTGCTCAACAAAGACTGTGGTTTCTCGAACAATTACAACCCGGTAGTTCTACTTATCATATTCCCACAGCCGTTCGTCTTACTGGTTCGTTGAATGTGGAAGTTTTACAACAAGTTATTAATACTATTATTCAACGTCATGAAGTTCTCCGTACTAATTTTAAAACTGTTGACGAAGAATTAATTCAAGTTATTTCTCCCAGTAAAGAACTTAATCTTAATTCAATTAATCTTCAATTTATTCCTGAAGCAGAACAAGAAATTAAAGTTAAACAAATCGTTATTGAAGAAGCTCGAAAACCCTTCGACTTAGAGCAAGATTTACTTTTACGAGTCACTTTACTAGAACTCGATGACACCGAGTACGTTATTCTTTTGACCATGCATCACATTGTCTCAGATGGCTGGTCAATGGAAGTTTTAGTCAAGGAAATAGCAACTTTATACGCAGCTTTTTCTCAAAACTTACCGTCTCCTTTAACACCATTACTAATTCAGTATGCTGATTTTGCAGTTTGGCAACGTCACTGGTTACAGGGAGAAGTTTTAGCAACACAGCTTGGTTACTGGAAGCAAAAGCTTGGTGGTACATTACCAGTAATTCAGCTACCTACAGATTTTCCCCGTTCTAGAGTTCAGAGCTTCCGAGGTGATACGGTTTCGTTTAAGTTTCCATCAGAAATTAGCGATAAATTGAAAAGCATTGCTAAAGCTGAGGAAGCAACTTTATTCATGACTCTGCTGGCTGGATTTAAAATATTACTCTATCGCTATACCGGACAAACAGACATAGTTATTGGTTCTCCCATCGCAAATCGCAATCGTGCTGAATTAGAGGGATTGATTGGCTTTTTTGTCAATACTCTAGTGTTACGAACAGATTTAAGTCAAAATCCT
>JBCCDM010000382.1:0-6268 GCA_039030795.1 Cyanobacteria bacterium P01_A01_bin.84 | reverse complement strand
TTGGTAAAGTTAATGTTGCGTCGTTACCAGAACCATCTTGAATACTACCGTTATTTAAAGTTAATGCAGTGTTGGAAATATAATCTAAATCAAGACTTTCATCATCAGTTTCAACTATGTAACTAAAGGTAAGGATATTTGTTCCACTACCGCTTACATAATCAATAATTCTATCAGTTGTCCCGGTTTCTAAGGTAAGTTGTGGTGTATCTGTAACGTTGACTATTTCGCTAAATTCAACGGTAATATCTATTGTGTCACCAATCTTATAGGTTCCATTTATTGTAGTTGAGGTGATGTTAGTAACTGTGGGAAGGATTCCATCAATAATAATATCTTTATTATCACCAAGGGAACCTGTTGTACCGGGGTTTGGTAAAGTTAATATCGCGTCGTTACCAGAACCATCTTGAATACTACCGTTATTTAAAGTTAATGCAGTGTTGGAAAGATAATCTAAATCAAGACTTTCATCATCAGCTTCAACTATGTAACTAAAGGTAAGGATATTTGTTCCACTACCGTTTACATAATCAACAATTCTATCAATTGTCCCGGTTTCTAAGGTAAGTTGTGGTGTACCTGTAACGTTGACTATTTCGCTAAATTCAACGGTAATATCTATTGTGTCACCAATCTTATAAGTTCCATCTGCTGTAGTTGAGGTGATGTTAACAGGTATAAGTCCACCAGGAGAAGCAATATCACCACCAACATGATTACCCGTAATAGTACTTGAATAACCTCTACCAGCAGGTGTTGTATTACCATTACTACTTATTGACCAATTTGTACCAATACTGTTATCAGTGTTTAAGTCACTTAAATAAATAGATACTTTATTTCCATCAGGGAAACCTGTTCCATATTCAACTGTATCTATTGCATTAGTCTGAGTTTTATGATCTCCACTGTAGCTGTCAAAACTACTCCATAAACCAATTTTATCGCCTGTATTGTTAAACTGACTCCAATTGTTAACACCAATTAAATTAATTCCATTTCCCCAAGCTGCTATAAAATCATTCTCAGTAATCGCATCTGCATTGTAGAGAATTGCAGTTTGATTCGCAGCAATAGAACCACTGTTAATATTAGCAATAGTTAAAGCATTATTATCATCATCATCTAAAATATATCCAGTTAAATCAACAGTCGTATCACCAGTATTGTAAACTTCTATCCATTCCCAATCAGGTTCATCACTACCGGAATTATACATGATTTCCGAGATCAGCAATGGTGAAAATTCATACGCACCAATATCAACTACTGTATCAACAATCCGCTCAAACCCTACACCTCTTTGCTCAAAGGGTATATTTTCAGTAGTATCAGTATCTCCATCCAAATCAAAAGTATCTTGAACAAGCTTCGTATTGCTACCTTTATTAATTGCTGGACTACCACTCAAAAGCGCGTGAGTTTGGGTTACACCACCATTGTCTTGTAAAGCACTGAGTAAGGGGTTGATAGGAGCAGCACTTGTACCGACAATATCTTCATTACTTCCATTAGTAAAGCCGGTGACACCATCACCATTCCCGATAATATTATTACCACCGCTAGTAAAACTACCGCTAAATATTGTACTAATATCTTTATCATCAGTATTTGCAGCAATAATACTATTGGTAACTGTAACAGTACTAGCAGTTGAAACACCTGCACCAACCCCTACAGCAGTGTTATTGGTAATAGTGCTACTTTCAATATTGATAATACCTGTAGAGTTCGCGATCGCACCTCCACCTCCACTCGCTAAAGTAGAATTGTTAGCGCTAAAAGTACTGTTAATAATATTAAGGGTACCGTCATTACGGATACCGCCACCATTTTTAGCTTGATTACCACTAAAGGTGCTATTTATAACGGTTGTTGATGCTCCAGTTGCATTAGTATTAATTAATCCCCCACCACCTGAAAATTGAGAACTTACTCCATCAGAGATGTTGTCAGCGATCGCGCTATTAATGATAGTTAATTCACCGTCGTTACGAATACCACCACCATCATCATCAGCTCGGTTATTGCGAACTATAACATTGTTCAGAATCAGGTTTTCTCGGTTCCAAATACCACCACCGTCATCATCACCATCAACTGTGGGAGTTTGTCCACCTGTAATGGTTAACCCTTCAATGGTGACATTAATTTGATTTCCAGCATCGTTATCATCTATTTTGAATACACGAGATGTATTATCACCACTAATAGTAAGTTGGTCTGCACCTAAACCTTGAATTGTAATATCATCTGCTATTAATAATTGTCCATTAGTAAGGGTAATTGTTTGTCCATTTAAACTAGTATCAAAGGTAATGGTATCTGCTTCACCATTAGTATTAGCGTCCTCAATAGCTTTACGTAGAGTACCATTACTAGAATCGTCAGCATTACTATTCACCACAAAGTTCGCTAAGATTCCGGTGTAAGAGGTTTTTATTGCTGTAGTGAATGCTAAATCTAAATCACTATTATCTAAATCATTATTACCAATGATGACTTCTAGCTCCCAATTACCACCTTTATTTGAGTGACCTGTGGGGGTATTGGAAGCGATTATATTAGCTTTGGTGAGATGGTGTAAATTATTTAGAAATTCTTCTCCCACATCTTCCAATGCAACTTTACAACCGTAGAGGAAAAGGGATTGGGAGACAGGGAGATGGGGAGAATTAATGTCTGTTATTTCAAACCAGGTCTTTAATTTTTGAGTATATTCACTTATATTACTTGAGTTGAGTTTAGAATTACCCAAATATAAACAACCGGGGGAACCATGGGAGACAATATGAACTGTAGAGAATTGTCTCTGTGTTAATATCCCAGTAATTTGTTCAACTCCATCGTGCTTGGAGTCAAGTACAACTACATCAATTCCTGCTTTTACTGCATTTACCAGGGTTTGGTAGTCTTCTACTCTCCTATCGATAAAAACTATATCTTGGATTGGGGGAATAAGAGACTCTGATTTTGTCTTCTCTTCACTATACTTAACCTGGTAAAAAGGGTTGTGAGGTTCTACCTGAGTTTGATTATTAAGTTGTTTATTTACTAATAATTTCATTATTTGAAACTCGTAATATCTCTTATAAAATCGTTAAAATATCAGCCAGTATAATTACTGGTTGAATGTAAAAGTTAAATATATATTGATGAATTAGAAAAACCTTGGTAGTTAATTATTATTCACAGTTATAGGACTACTCTTTCGGGTTATAACCTTTTCTGAGAAGAATTAGAATTGGGAGATTTTCCTCTAAAGCAGATCCAAATAAGAAATATACAAATGTCTCCTACATCAATCTATCCCACTAATAATATTTTTCCTGAAAAGCCCAATTAGTTTAAGAATTAAAAACGAAAAATTAAGCTTTTCAGACAGATTTTTCCTAAACAAATAAGTATTTTCAGAATAGTGAAATAAGTTCATATAGGTCACACTATCAACAAAATATTATTTTCCTTGAAACAAGAAATATAAAATGCAATATGGTTGCCGTTAAGGAGAATTGTAGGTTGGGTAGAGCGACAGCGTTACCCAACAAAGTCTTGATAATGTTGGGTTTTGTCCCTCAACCAACCTACACTATTTTTGGTTTTCAGGCTTAACTGAACCGTATTGATATAAAATGCGTATATATGTCGGTTTTAATAAATTTTAAAAGTGTTTAAAATAACTTTCAAGTCCAGTTAATTATACTAACGTGTTTAATCCTATGTAAATTTTCTCTTGATATCGACAGTGTTAATACGTAAATGAATTTTACTACAGTAATTTTTCTGCTTCTATAGTGCTACGCTTTGTGGTTAAGACGTTTTTCAAGAAGAATAAAGAATTGGGGAAATCTCCCCCTTTCCTCCCCCCCGATTGAAGTGATGTGAGGTCTCCCAAACCCCTCCAGATAAGAAGTATTCAGATGTCCTAACATAGCTATAGAGTTTGACGTACAGTCCTGATGAGAAGATCCACATCGGAATGTAGAGATGAGCTGTAAGGAACGTCTCTACAAATTTATGTACTGTATTTATGTGTTATATCAAGTCCGTCTGTATCGGAATTATATATTTTTAAACGCAAAGTGACGCGGAGTTAAACGCAGAGGAACACAGAGTTTTTTCGCACATCTTTTTTATCATTCCGATGTAAACGGAAAAGATATTATATCAAGTCCGCTTAATTAGTTACGATATAACGCTATTGAAAAGATGGTAGTGCTATTTATTACTCCTTACTCATTACTCATTACTCATTACTTAGTCCCCACAGATATGACAACTGTTTAACCGGACATAATATTATGAATTTTCTTTTAATCAGTATAATTTGTCGCAGAAATCTTTCCAGAAATATCTTCAACTTTAGGAGTATTCTTAATTGTAGATGACCAGTTACTGGCAATAGGCATTCTCCAACCGGTTCCAAAAGCGCGATCGCATATTTTCAACCCTGGTGGTGCTTGACGACGTTTAAATTCTGCTCTTGCAACCATCTGAATGACTCTATTGACAACGGTTATATCATGTCCTGCGGTAATTATTTGGGTTGCAGATTCATGGTTATTAATTAAGCGGTGCAATATATCATCTAAGATTTCGTAATCTGGTAATGAGTCTTGGTCAACTTGACCGGGTTTAAGTTCGGCACTTGGTGGTTTGGTAATAATATTAGGGGGGATAATCTCGGTTCTGGGTATTGTATACTGATGATTAAATATTTCTGGGTGGGAATTTAACCAGTTACACAGAGAGTAAACTCGTGTTTTCGGTACATCTGCGATCGCTGCTAAACCACCATTCATATCACCATAAAGGGTGCAGTAACCAACTGCCATTTCGGATTTATTACCAGTGGATAACAATAGATAACCAAACTTATTAGCGATCGCCATTAATAAGTTACCCCGAATTCGTGACTGGAGGTTTTCTTCTGCAACCCCGCTTTCTGTACCGGTAAATAAGTCATTGAGGGTACAATCGAAGCCCTGCATTAAGTTTTCTATGGGGAGAGTGGTACTATTTATACCTAGATTTTCTACTAGTAGCAAGGCATCCTCAATAGAATGATCGGAACTATAAGGGGAAGGCATTAAAACCCCTAAAACGTTTTCCTTACCCACCGCAGCAGTTGCGATCGCTGCAACTAATGCCGAATCAATACCCCCACTTAAACCTAATACTAATTGTGAAAAGCGACACTTACGAGCATAGTCACTAACACCTAAAGTTAAAGCGTGCCAGATTTCCTCATCTCCGGAATCATATTCAGGGGAAATTCTGGCTGGTTGTAAATCTTGATTTTCTCGATTAAATTCTACAACTCCCAAATCCGTAGTAAACCCAGAAGCGCGAAATATCACTCTACCTTGACGGTTCAGGGCAAAACTTCGACCATCAAAGATTAAATCATCATTTCCCCCAACCTGGTTGGTATAAATAATTGGTAAGTTAAATTTAGCAGCACTATGTTGTAACATTTCCTCCCGACATTTCTGTTTTCCCAGACTGTAAGGAGATGCTGATAAATTAACTACTAAATTTACTCCGAAAGTTGATAGCTCGGTAATTGGATTTACTTTATAAGTACGCTTTCCCCAGAATTCTTCATCATTCCATAAATCTTCGCAAATAGTCACTCCAATTTTGATTTTATCTAGGGTGAAATAATTTGCTTGGGAGCTAGGTTCAAAATAGCGATGTTCGTCAAAAACATCATATGTTGGTAACAATCTTTTATGAAATAGTTGTTTAATTCGACCATTTAAAAGTAAGGCAATGCTATTAAATAAATTTTTTTCTCCATTATTACTTGCATGAGGATTTATTGTTACTGTTCCTACTAATACAGCTAAATTATCAGGTAAATCTTTTGCTAATTGTTGTAAAGTTAAATTTATCTTCTCTACAAAAGTAGGATTTAGTAATAAATCTCGTGGTGGGTAGCCACACAAAGATAACTCTGGAGTTAATAATAATCGCGTTCCCTGATTTGCTACCTCTTGAGCATTTTGCAGAATTTTATCAGAATTTCCAGATAAATCGCCAATAATAGGATTAATTTGAGATATAGTAATTTTCATTTTTTGGATAAATTATAATTTAACCTAATTAAACATAATTAAACATAATTAAACGCAAAGGAGGGCCAGGGCAAACGCATCTAAATTTAGAGGATAGTCTATTGACTAAAGAACTTGGATATGTATAGAACCTTAAAATAAGGTTTACCGTTGAGAGTCTTTTGCCTACTTATAAATATATAGTC
>JBCCDM010000381.1:0-6270 GCA_039030795.1 Cyanobacteria bacterium P01_A01_bin.84 | reverse complement strand
TTTAGGCTACCACAGATTGACGGAGCAGCAATTCTTTTGAAGGGCGATATCCGTAGTAGGCTTAACTTTCTTCTCGCACTGACGGTGCTGAGCGCAGCTACGCTGCACTCACACCTTTTAAATTTAGATGCGTTTGCCCTGGAGATTCCACCAGTGTTGATACGTTTAAAAATATTATCTTTAACTTCAATAGGCGTACCTTTTTCTGTCAGATAAACAGTAATTTGAGTTTCTAAAATACGACGTTGATATTTACGATCTAATTGGTCATAGGTTTTTCCTTCCAGTTCTTTTAAATATTCTAATCCACATAACTTAAGCTTTTTTTCAATATCTTTCTCATTAACAAATTGCTTCAGTGCAGATAATCTCTGTAAACCATCTATAACTAACCATTTATCTTCATCTGTAGCATCTATATAAAAAGCTGGTAATGGAATTCTAATCAGAATAGATTCAATTAATTTACTTTTAGCTTCATTATTCCAAATATCTGCCTGACGTTGAAAATCAGGTGCTAAATCCAGAGCTTTTTCATCAATTCTTCTTAGCACTTGTTCAATAGTTGGTTCTTTGGTAACAATATTTATTTTTTCTGGGTCGTAATTGAAACTATGTTTTTCTTCTATTTCTTCTATTTCTTCTATTTCTTCAGCTAAAAATTCTTTATCCCATGAGTCTGTATTTTGTTGCGCTCGTTTTGGCATTATATATAATCCTTAATATTAATTATGGTTTCGTTTACCAATCGATTTTTTTAAATATCATATTTCGATAGTACAACCTTGCCAAAATTTGGATGCAAGAATTTATATTAGGATATAAGGATTAATAATTTCTTAACCAATTTTTAAAAAGTAGCTAATTATACAAACTAATTTGATTTAGTATCTATATTCTGGAGTCATAATTCAACATAGTATTGAAAAACATACATACTTATTATGTAATCCATCTTTAGATACAACTTTTTTGATTAGTATTCGATTTGCAGATATTTTAGGTGTGAGGAGTTAAAAGTGAAAGATAAAAGTTTGAGAAGTTTGTGGATAAGCAACTCTAGAATCTTTAGTGTGATTTTTATTGCTATAGCGATCGCGGGAGGTTTTACAAGTTACTCAAGCCTTGCTGTAGCTAGTGATGGGGTACCTAATACTCAAAAAATTCAAAATAAACGAGATAAGCAGGAAAATAAACAAAAACTTATATCTCAGGTAACTTCGGTTTCTCAGCTATCTGATGTTCAACCTACTGATTGGGCTTTTTCGGCTTTACAAAAGTTAGTAGAGCAGTATGGTTGCATTGCTGGATATCCCAATGGAACTTTCCGGGGAAATCGTGCTGTGACCCGTTATGAGTTTGCAGCAGGTTTAAATGCTTGTTTGGATAGAATAAATGAATTGACAGCAAGAGCCACGTCCAGTTTTGTAAGAAAAGAAGATTTGGCTGTATTGCAAAGACTACAAGAAGAATTTTCTCCTGAACTAGCAACTTTACGGGGTCGGGTAGACACCTTGGAAGCTCGTACTGCTGAGTTGGAAGCTAATCAATTTTCGACTACAACTAAACTTAAGGGTGAGGTTGCTTTTACTTTAGCAGATACCTTTGGAGATGATAATAATACTGATACTGAAACTATCTTTACTAATAAGGTTCGTTTACAGTTAGTTTCTAGTTTCACAGGGAAAGATAAACTTTATACCCGTTTAACTTCGGGTAATATTGGTAACTCGTTTGCCGATGAATTGGGTACCAACGAAGGACGTTTTGCTTATGATGGACCTAGTAATAATAATGTAGTAATTGATAGACTGCATTATGTCTTTCCAGTAGGTAAGAAGCTGAAAGTCACCACAATGGCTAGTTTAGGCGCTCATCACTTCTATGCAGATGTATTTAACCCCGGTTTAAATACCGGTGGTGGTGCCACTGGTGCCCTTTCTCGGTTTGGGGAACGCAACCCTATTTATAGACTTGGTATTGCTCGTTCTACCACGGGAGCGGGGTTTAGTTATAAGTTGAATAAACTAATTAAACTTGAAGGGGGATATTTAGCCAAAAATGGTTCCAATCCTGAAGATAAAGCAGGTTTATTTAACGGTAGTTATTCAGCTTTAGGTCAGTTGGTAATACAACCAACAAAACGTTTTAAAGTTGGTTTCACCTACGTTAATGGTTACGACCCAGGAGATACAACCTTTGCTTTCGGAGGAACGGGAACCAATTTTGCCAACGGACTTTTACCCGGTACAGAAGAAAGAAGAATTAATAGTAACTCCTACGGTGTCCAAGCTCAACTAGACCTAAGTCCTAAGTTTAGCATCAGGGGTTGGGGTAGCTTTAGTGATGTTGACTTTAATAACGGAGGTGAAGCAGAAATTTGGAATTATGCGATCGCCCTTGCATTTCCCGATTTGGGTAAAAAGGGTAGTCTCGGTGGTATTATTGCAGGTGCAGAACCTTATGCAGGCAGTCTCAACCCACGTCCTGTAGACTTTAAGAATGATACACCAATTCATCTGGAAGCATTTTATCGATATCCAGTGAACGATAATATTTCCATCACCCCCGGTCTTATCTGGCTAACTTCTCCCAATCAAAACCAGGATAATGATGATATCTTCATCGGTACATTGAGAACTACATTTAAGTTTTAGGATAAAGGGTAAACGGGAAAGCGGCAAAGAGATAAACGGGAAAACGTATAATATTCAACTCTCACCCTACCCATTAGACATCCCCAAAAAAGAATATCCCAGACGTTACATCTAACATCTCTCCGTAGGTTTAAGAAAGGCACGTATGTAATTTCTGGAGATGTCTATTACCCATTCCCTTACTTCGTCAAACTTCCCATAGCATTATCAACACTTTCTAAAGCTTGGTTAACTTCTGCTTCTGAGACAATTAAAGGTGGAACAAATCTGACAACCTTATTACCAGCAGGAACTAATAATAAACCTTGTTCCATGGCAGATTTCACAATATCAATCGCAGAGAAGGGAATATCTATGGATAGCTCCATACCATTAATTAAACCCCAACCGCGAACCTCTTTGACATATTGGGGATATTTGGATGCGATCGCTCTTAAACCGTTTCTGAGTTGTTCTCCTCTAGCGCTAACATTTGCAAGTAAGTTCTCTCTCTCTAAAGTTTGACATACACTCAGGGCAACACCACATACAAAAGGATTACCACCAAAGGTACTTGCGTGTTCTCCAGCTTTAAGCACATTGCAGAAACTCTTACTCATCATTGCACCGATGGGAATACCACCACCTAAACCTTTAGCACTGGTAAAGACATCTGGTTCTACACCCAGGTTTTCGTAACCCCACAATTTACCACTACGTCCCATTCCTACTTGTACTTCATCAAAAATCAATAAAATACCCGTTTCATCACAAATTTGACGCAGTCTATGAAAATATTCTTCATCTCCAGGACGTACCCCACCTTCTCCTTGTAGTGGTTCTATTAAAATTGCTCCGACTCTCGAATCTCCTTCGTCTAATTCAGTGATGGCTGTTTCTACTGCTAGAATATCGTTATAAGCTATATAGTGAAAACCAGGGACTAGAGGGTCAAAATGTTTCTGATATTTTGCCTGTCCGGTTGCAGTAATTGTTGCTAAAGTTCGTCCATGAAAGCTAGAATTTGCTGTTAGTATAATTGGCTTTTCAATTTCTAAAACAGTGTGAGCATACTTTCTAGCTAACTTAATTGCTGCTTCGTTAGCTTCTGCACCAGAATTACAGAAAAATACACTATCGGCACAAGAATTTTGAACAATCCAATCAGCTAATTTTCCTTGTTCGGGGATGTAATATAAGTTAGAAACATGATGTAGCTTTTGCATTTGCTTGGTAACAGCTTCTATCATCACCGGGTGAGCGTGTCCCAAAGTACAAGTAGCAATTCCAGCCACAAAGTCTAAATATTCTTTACCTCCAGTATCCCAAACACGGCAACCTTCACCACGTTCTAAGGCAATTGGGAACCGTCCATAGGTAGACATTACATTAGTATCAAAGCTTTGTTGATCAAACTTTGAATTTTTTGAATTTAAAGCTGATCCAGTTTTTCCAATTAAAGTTTCTAAACTCATAAGTTAATTTTCCCTGATTTAATTTTCCCTGATATATATAGAAAAATTATTTTTAATTTACGGCTAATATGTACTTTAGAGGTATCTTTATTTATGATCAAATTTGTTTAATTATTGTCATTAACCCTTATTCTAGAACTATTTTCTGACCAAGTATATGGTGACTCATATATCCTTATTAAAGCTCAATAAGTACTTGTTGTGGGGAAATTGTGTACTCAACATTAGAACAAAAGTACCGGCGTATCCAGCGAGAACTGACTTTGGGAGCAATGTCTCTTGGTGGAGTTTTTCTCACCGGTACTCTTTGGTACAGGTTTGTTGAAAAATGGTCTTGGTCAGATGCTATTTATATGACTGTCATTACCTTATCTACAGTTGGTTTTGGCGAGACACAATCTTTGGGTAATCGAGGACGATGGTTTACTATAGCTCTAATTTTAATGGGTATTGTTACTATTGGTTACATTGTAAACCGATTTACAGAAGCCCTCATTCAAGGATACTTTCAAGAAGGAATTCAATTACAACGGCAGAGACGCTTGATGGAATCGCTTTCGGAACACTATATATTATGTGGCTTTAGTCGTACAGGTCGTCATATTGCGAAGGAATTTACAGCCGAAGATGTACCATTTGTGGTGATTGATTCAGATTTAGAATCGATCCGGTTTGCCCAGGAACAGGGTTACTATGTATTGCAAGGTGATGCAACTTTAGATGAAATTTTAATTAGAGGTAGTGTTGATAAAGCTACTTGTATAGTTGCTGCTTTACCCTCAGATGCAGAAAACTTATATATAGTCCTTTCTGCAAAAACTCTTAATCCCCATATACGAGCGATCGCAAGAGCTAGTACTGAAGAAGCACTGCAAAAGCTCCAGCGTGGGGGTGCAGATGTGGTTATATCCCCTTACATCTCCGGTGGTAGAAGAATGGCTGCGGCTGCTCTCAGACCTCAAGTTATGGACTTTGTGGATGGGATTATTTCCGGAACTGACAGAGAGTTATACATGGAAGAATATCTAGTTGACCCTAGTACCTGTCCTATCGTCGGTCAAACTCTATTTAAAGCAAAATTAAGAATGCGAACTGGAGCATTAGTACTAGCAATCCGCCGTCACGATGGTACCTTAATTGGTGGACCAACAGGAGAAACTGTTTTAATGTCGGGAGATTTGTTAATTTGTATGGGAACAGCAGAGCAACTACGAAACCTTAATCAGATTTTAGGTCCTATTGGTTCTCAAAAATTACGTAAGCCTAAGAAGGGGTAATATTATGTCCGGTTAAACAGTTGTCATATCTGTGGGGACTAAGTAATGAGTAAAGAGTAATGAGTAAAGAGTAATGAGTAGCATCTTTTCAATAGCGTTATATCGTAACTAATTAAGCGGACTTGATGTAAAGGGAGAATTCCGGCATTAAAGAACAAGACTGGGAGAAAGGATAATTCACTAATTTTCAACTATCTGTTTAAATCGTTCCAACCATGAATTGGCGCGATCGCTTTGGTATACCATTCTATAATTACTGGTGGTGCTTGGGATATCAAAATACTCGGATAAACTGCCATCCCCCATTCAGGATGTACCAGAAGACGACACTGGTTATGAATTACTGGATAACCCAACAAAGCCTTTACAGCTGCGGTATCATCGTGAGGTACTTGACCAGGAAGGGAAAATAAGGGATAACCAGTACGTGGATCTATTAATTCTGTTAAATAACTTTTAGAGTGAGGAGCATCGCGTAAATTAAACGCAATGTCACAGCCAAATCTCATAAACTTTTCTCTAAGTCTTTCTTTTTCTTCTTCTACCTCTTTGGTAATATGTGCAAGTTCGCATTTTGATTGTTGTAATACAATCACTATCCAAAAAGACTTTTCATTATCCCAACTTGGTAATATCCTTTGGCAGTTAGTGCGGATATAATTGCTGGGTGGATGAATGGAAATCTCAACTGATTGCCCCATATTACTAACAAAACTGATGGGACAATTTTTTTGAGATATGTAAGCACTAGGGTGATTCACTAACAACTTAATTTACTTTTTCTAGTTTTTTAATGTCATCCTTGATATTGATGATAACTCTTTAAGTTTGATTAAAATCTTTAATCTTTAGCATTACTATTTAAATTTAGTTTAATTAAAT
>JBCCDM010000380.1:0-6366 GCA_039030795.1 Cyanobacteria bacterium P01_A01_bin.84 | reverse complement strand
GAATTCTCTTGGTGCGCATTCCTTAGCGCTTTGAGAAAGCGCTTTCTTCGCACCGCTTTTGAATTTTGAATTCCCACCTTGTGGGTTGCTCATTACTCATTACTTAGTCCCCACAGATATGACAACTGTTTAACCGGACATCATATTAGATATGTTTTTTATTTGTAATAACATAGAGACGTTGTAGCCCAACGTCTCTATGTTAATCAATATGTAATTTTTAAAATCATCATCCTACTTTTGATTACTTCAAAGCTCCCAAAACAGGAACAACTTCAGCTTCTGCAATTTCGGGTGTAAATAATCCTTTTGCATAAATACCAGGATTACTTTGTGCTATTTGAGTATAAGATTGCCGCACTTGAGCATTCACCGCTACTGTCTTCACGTCATACATCTGCATTGCAACTTTGGGATAAAACCCGATACCAATAATTACCACTAAGAAACAAGCTGCAATAAATACTTCCCTAGCACTTGCATCTCTGTAAATTGATTGACCAGGTAAGACGCAATCGGTACCGAAACAGGCTGTACCCTCTGCTTCCAAGTTTTCAAAGTTGGCGTTGTTAATATCGCAGATAACTTTCCCTTGACCGTAAAATACCTGTTTTAATAAATCTAGTAAATAAATCGGGGTAAGGATAATTCCTACTGAAGCAAGGAAAACCATTACCGTACAGAAAGCAGGACTGTAAAGGTCACTAGTGGTCACACCAACTAATACTGAAAGTTCGCTAATAAACCCGCTCATTCCAGGAAGTGCTAAGGAAGCCATTGCAGCCATAGTACACAAGGCAAAAACTTTCGGCATTGCTTGTCCTATACCCCCCATATCATCCATTTTCATTGTATGGGTGCGGTCGTAGGTAACGCCAGCTAAGAAGAATAGTACTGATGCAATTAACCCGTGGGAAATCATCTGCAACATTGCACCGTTGATTCCCAAGTCAGTGAAGGAAGCTATACCAAGTAGTACAAATCCCATGTGAGAAACTGAAGAGTAAGCCAAACGGCGTTTCATATGGGTTTGAGCAAAGGAATTTAAAGCACCGTAGATAATGTTAACTGCCCCAAGAGTTGCTAAAACTGGTGCAAAATAGATGTGTGCGTTGGGAAGTAATTCTAAATTTAGGCGAATTAGTCCATATCCACCCATTTTAAGCAGCACACCTGCTAGTATCATCGATACAGGAGCAGAAGCTTCTCCGTGAGCGTCGGGCAGCCATGTGTGTAGGGGAAAGATTGCCAGCTTAACACCAAATGCAATCAATAATCCCGCATACAAAAGTAATTCTAAACCCAGGGAATAATCCTTCGTTGCCAAACTAGCCATATCAAAAGTTACATTATCGCCACCATAAAGTGCCATTGCGATCGCGGCGACTAAGATAAATATGGAAGCGGCTGCGGTGTAGAGTATGAATTTAGTTGCTGCATAACGTCGCTTTTTTCCACCCCAAATACAAACTAGTAAATATACGGGAACCAGTTCGACTTCCCACATAATAAAGAACAACAGTAAGTCCTGGGCGACAAATACCCCCACTTGTGCCGAATACAGCACCAACATTAAAAAATAAAATAGACGCGGTCTGCGGTCAACCTGCCAAGCCGAAAACATGGCAAGGGTGGTCACAAATCCTGCTAAAAGTACTAAAGGGACTGACAAACCATCGACGGAAACAGCCCAGTTAAAGCCCAACTGAGGTACCCAAGCATAACTCTCTGCTAACTGAAAACTTGCACTGCTCGCATCATAATGTCGCCAAAAGGCATAGCACATCAAGAAAAAGTCTGCAATACCCACACCAAGAGCATACCATCGTATGAATTTACCCTCTTTGTCTGGCAATATAGGGATCAGTAAGGAAGCAAGGAGTGGCAACAAAATTATTGCGGTTAGCCAAGGAAAATGTTCCGCCATGATGTCAATAAGAAAAAATACTTATTTTATTAACTTAATATAATTTTACTAAAGTTTGTTACATCCCTCTCAGAAATGTCTCATAAATATTTATCGAAGGTAATCATAGAAAAGATAGAAAACCTCAGCTTTTCCCACCTAAGCGATCCCTTTAAATCCCTCCTACAGCTTCTAGTACAGCTTTGCGTAAGTCAGATAACCATATAGGAGTCTCACAAAGAATTGGTATAAGATTGTGCAGATTAATTGAGATTCCATATTAATTAACAAGTACGCACAGACGTAGCACTGCTACGTCTAAAAAAATATTTTATGTAGCAACAATATCTAATCAGACAGATAATAGGTAGGCTGTTGACTCTGTAGGTTTTTGGAACATAAAATTTCATACAACATATATGATATGACTTGTTCCAAGACTCTGGCATCGGAATACAGTATTGGAGGCTCCGTCTCCACTCAGGATAAGAGACTCCCTCTACCTAGAGCAAACAGTCCCAGTCTCCGGCTGGGAACTAGGAAAGACACAAAAACAACATGAAGCAAAACACGAAAATCATCACAAAGTCAACAGCCTATATAATAGGTGATGAAAATAATTCCAAATTCAATTAGGAACACAATTCAAATTCTTTTTAATTTTTACTTTTTCAATACATATTCATATGCAAGTTAGGAATTATGAACATAAGAGAAACTGCAACAATCAAGTCAATTTCTCACATCATAATTCCTAACTAAATTAAGTGTAAAAATTAAATTCTACATTATTACCAATGGCTGATAATGGATTTCTATTAAAGCCTTAATGTAAGATTTTAATTACTAGCCAGCTATCTGTAAAATATCACGCACTACACTATATCCAGCTAAATCCCACAATAAATAAGCAAGAAAACCAATCATTGCCAAACGACCATTCCAAAGCTCTGCTTGAGGATTAAAACCAAAAAGAAAAGCATTACGGTTTTTACCGTTATAAGCAGTAGCGTTTGGTGTTTCAGTAGTATTGGTCTGCATTTGGAACTCCTTACAAAACGTAAACATTTGTTACTTATGTTTACCTTAACGAAGTAAAATCCTATTGCAGTCTATCTTAAGGCATAGATAGTAATGTCTTTTTACTCAGAACAATTTATCTACTTGTATAAGTATCTATTTAAGAGTAGATAGAGATAAATATATGAATTATAGAAAGTCTATTTACTTTTAAAAAATAAAATTTACTGCATAGAAGTTATCAATTATTGAATTAAAATAAACAGGACTTAGGTAACGAATATGTGTCCGAAGCGACGGTCACGTAGTATAGAGAAGTATGAGTCCTATCGGACACGCGGAAGGAAGTGTTTGCTTCTACATAAGGTTAGTTAATACAGAGTTTTTGGGGGGAGCAACGCGCATTTGCTACGCAAAGACGGAGTCTACTCGACAGAGCTTATACGTCTCAAACGTAAAGCCCTAGCGGATACGCGGAAGCGTTAACATCTCGGACGGAATTACATTGCTTTGCATAAGTCCTAATGACAACTATTTAACCGGAAATAATATGAAGTATGCTTATAGAAATAGACAATAAAATTTGGGTCGCTGAACAACCTCTGAAATTTTTTGGATTAGAAGTTGGTGCAAGGATGACTTTAATTCGTCTCAGAAATGACGAAATAGTAGTGATTTCTCCTATTAATCTTGATGATATAACTATCAATCAAATTAATAATATTGGGAATGTCACAAATATTATTGCCCCGAATCTATTTCATTATACGTTTATAAATAATTGCAAAAATCTTTATCCTCATGCTAAACTCTGGGCTGTGCCCGGTTTAAAGGCGAAACAACCTGAGATTCTAGTTGATGAGACAATCAACATAGAAGAAAATAATTTGTTTAATGAGATAGAATATATATTAATTGATGGTTTTCAAGTATTTCTAGGCACGGAAATATCATTAGTAAATGAATGCGTCTTTTTTCACCCAGATAGCAAAAGTCTAATATTAACAGATACAGCCTTTAACTTTGACGATAGCTTTCCATTAATCACCCAATTTACAGCCAGAATTATTGGTAGTTACAATCAACTGAGACCTTCCTACTTAGAAAAATTAGCGACTAAAGATAAACAATTAGTACAAAAATCAGTAACAAAAATACTAAACTGGGACTTTCATAGAGTCATTGTAGCTCATGGTACGATTGTAGAAAAAGATGCCAAAAAGCAGCTTAAAGAGGGGTACGAATGGTTTTTAAATACTCCTCTTTAATTTATGACTATTTATTCTCTACACCTATTTATCACTTAATTTTCTAGATATATTTCAACCGTTCTAAGCTGAAATAATCTTATTCAAATTAGAATAATCAAATTAGAATAATCGGAAAATAAACGGGTAGCGAAATGAAGTACCAGAATCACCTAAAGCGTGCGCGATCGCCCAAATTGTCAGTCCCCAGTGAATCGCGAAACCCAAAGCTACAACGGGGAAGAATACAATACCACCCAGACCAAAGGTAATCCAAGATATAATCCCCAGGGGTACACCAATTACGGTAGCCCAGAACCAGACGTTTAAGTGAAAATTAATTGATTCCTTAGCATTTTCCTTGACTACTGCATCATCGGAAATAATGCTGATAACAATGGGAATTCCAATCGAGAATAGCGCTGTACTAAAGAAAATCGCTCCATGAGCAAGACATGATAACAGCTTGCGTTTATCGGGATTATAGGTAATATCTTGCATCCCTACTAACTCCTTAACTTATGTTCTTACTTTGATTTTAACGATTACAAAGTATTTCTAATACTGGAGTTTACCGTACTTGCTTTATTTTGAGACAATACCTGAGAATGGGTGAATGTGGAGTCTTTTTAATTAAATATCGTATTGTGTGGTTTGCCGAACTACAGGAATTACCAACAATGCAAATTAATACTGCTATGTATTTAGGGATATATTAGGAATATAAGTAGCTGAGCGTAACGCGCGATTATCAAGAATTTGGTACGTGAAGACATTATCGCGATTCATTCATAAATAGCAATTACTTACTGACGTCTTCACACCCCTAGGTCAATATAAAAAATTTAACTGTTACTATTTTAATAAATAATAAGGTTAGGAAATCTACAGCTAGTAAGGATGCTCCCGTTAAAGATGCAAACTAACCAAAAACTTATCCTTCCTGCAATGGGTTGTGGAACTTGGGCATGGGGTAATCAACTCCTGTGGGGATACAATCAAAGTATGGATAATCAATTACAAGAGGTTTTTAACCTATGTGTCAGTAATGGGGTAACTCTGTTTGATACGGGTGATTCTTATGGAACTGGTAAACTCAAAGGACAAAGTGAAAAACTTTTAGGACGCTTCATTAAAGAATACACCGGTACCCATCAGGAAGACATCTGCATTGCAACAAAACTTGCTGCTTATCCCTGGAGACTAACTCGGGGTTCGATGGTATCTGCTGGGAAAGCTTCTGCAAAACGTTTGGGAAGAAATATTGATTTGGTACAAATGCATTGGTCTACTGCAAATTATTTTCCACTACAAGAATGGTCGCTTTTGGATGGACTTGCAGATTTGTACGAACAAGGTTTAGTTAAGGGTGTTGGTTTATCTAATTATGGTTCTCAGAGATTGAGAAAGGTACATAAAAAGTTTAGTGAAAGAGGAATACCTATTAAAACCCTACAGGTACAGTATTCTTTATTATCTACCTATCCTGTAACTGAGTTGGGAATCAAAGAGGTTTGCGACGAGTTGGGAATCAAGTTAATTGCTTATAGTCCTTTATGTTTGGGTATTTTGACTGGTAAGTATACAGAAAAAAATCAATATCCCAAGGGGATTAGAAATCTTTTATTTCGACAGTTAATTCCTGGTGCAAAGTCTTTATTAGAATGCTTAGGAGAAGTGGCAAAATCTAGAAATAAAACAATGGCTCAAGTGGCTATTAATTGGTGTATTTGTAAGGGGAGTATTCCGATTCCTGGTGCAAAAAATGTGGAGCAAGCAGGACAAAATATCGGTGCATTGGGTTGGAATTTAGATGCGGGGGAAATGATAGAGCTGGATAAAGCAGCAGTAGCTACGGATAAAAAGATGGTACAAAATATTTTTCAAACTAAGTGAAAATTAAGTGGAAATTAAGTGGAAATTAAACTTAGAGTCAGAATGAAAAGAAAATAAATAGTTAGCTTTGAATTTTAACTAATTTTAATGCAAAGTTACGCTGAAGTTGGCGAAAAGTGGTGCGGAGCTAGAGGTTTTTTATTGTATGGGGGAATGATATCAAATCCGGTAGCATCGGAATTATATTATGTCCGGTTAAACAGTTGTCATATCTGTGGGGACTAAGTAATGAGTAATGAGCAACCCACAAGGTGGGAATTCAAAATTCAAAATTCAAAATTCAAAATTAGTTCAGTT
>JBCCDM010000379.1:0-6367 GCA_039030795.1 Cyanobacteria bacterium P01_A01_bin.84 | reverse complement strand
TAAGCATTAGAGTTTTTGTGTACTGACAGGATATTTCTGTAACCTCCTAATATTGTTTTGTTGCGGTCATAGAGTTTACGAATTTCACGCCATAAAAGTTCTTTAACTTGTCTTCCTGTGGGTGCGGTAGTTATTACTAACCCATCACAGCAAAATATCCACCAGGTAGCTGCAATCGCCGAAATCATGGTTTTACCACAAGAATGACTCGCCTGTACATTAGTAACTTTGCGATCGCGTACACTCAGTAAAATTTGCTTTTGGTCTTCAGTAACAATCTCAATTCCGAGCTTATAGGCAAAGCTTACGGGAGCATTTTCATAAGCTTTGAGGGGGGAACCCTGACTGATTTGTGAGAGTTCTTTTTTTAGTTGAATAATTTGGGTTTGATATTTGCACAGCGATCGCGTGTATTTGTTGTTCGTGGAAAATGTTTTGTTAGGTTTAATCGTATATTTGGGTCGCTTGGGCATCAATCACCTCTGTTTTTTCTTCTCTAAGTAGTCTGATTTCTTCAGTCAACGCTGCAATTTGCGATCGCATTTCTTCTAGTTGCTGTTCTACTTCCAACTGTTTTGCTTGCATTTGTAAATCTAATATTTTAGAGGCTGCGTTTACTCTACCTCTGATATCTGGAGAATTTCCGGCAATCCCAGAGAGAATATTTACCATGTCCATTGATTTCTCTGAGATTAGATTCATGGTGCCCTCAAACATTACGGCACGAGCATTTGCTACTAAATCAGCGAACTCATTATTTTTCAGCCATCTCCAAACAGTGTTATGGTGGACACCTAATATCTCAGCAACCTGAGCCTGAGAGATACCCTGAGCGAGCATTAAAATAGCTTGAGCATGCTTTACTGGCATTCTGCTTAATGCTTCTTTATCAAGTGTCTCTTGTATTCTTTGTTCGTCTGTTTTTGCCATGATGATAAATAATCTCTACTTTATTCATTAGTTTTCACTATTTTTAATCATAGTCCTGCCCTTGTGGTGATGTCAGTTAAAAATTTAACCAACGTGTCTGTTTTAATATATAGAGATAGTGTACCTGTTGAGCGATCGCTCAGAGGGTAGGAGGATTACAAAAGAATGGTTTTAAGGCAGGATACAATGATTTTATCTCAGGCATTCTCAGAGATTAGGAATGCCATGACGGGATTAGGAACTGAGCGTGATAAATCAACATATACAGAGATAAATGTAAATGTTGTCAGGTTGCCTGATATTGCCTTGCAGAACTTACCTAGAATATCGGGGATGTTAGAGAGGGCTGTGTTTTTGCATATCCTCCATGCGTTCCGGGGTGATTGGTTTAATTTGGTTGTGGGTGAAAGTGAAGATCCCGAACCATTGCAAAAATACATGAGAGAATTAAAAGGGGGTTTTAGTTACAGTTTAAAGCGTACTGCTGCTTTAGGTAGACAGTGGGGTGATGGTTTTGCATTGTTAGGGATAGATGACGGTTTACCACCCGATCAGCCAGTAAATGAAGAAGCGATCGCGTCTGTACGGTGGATTAAGTCTTACACGATGAATCAAGTCAGGGTGGAATGGGGTAGAGGTTTTGGTTTAATTCCCCACGATCCCGAACATTACCGGCTATATATGCCGGGTGAAGATTTACCAGATTATGGAGCGAAGACAGGGAGTGGGATAGTTGCAAGAGGCGATCGCCGAATCATTCAAGATTTTCTTTGGCATAAAAGCCGGGTGATTAGATTTAGTGGAAAATATTTGTATGACGAAGCTTTAAGGGAAAGTGGTGGATATCATGATTCAGTAATACAGGCTATGTTTAATTCTTGGTTGAAATGGAAGCAAGGTTTAACAGCCTCTAGTGCAATGCTGCAAGACTACGACCAATTTACTTTAGGGATTGAAGGGTTAGGGCAACTTGTCAATCCAGAAGGTAAAACCGAGGCAGAGAAAACAGAAGCAACACAAAAAATATTACATCGTGCCATGACTCTAGATATGGGACGAAGCATTACGCGGGGTATTCTTTACGATAAAACTTTAGAGGAACCGGGAAGTCTTACCCGCAGTTATAGTGGGGCAGACCAAATTATGCAGAGGTTAGAGGATGCCTGGAGTGCTGCTTCTGGAGTACCAAAATTCAAACTTTTCAATCAAATTGGTGCCACTGGTTTAGCTACAGGAGTACAAGCCGCAACCATTATGAAAGTTGAATGGGCGATCGCGGTTTCTGAATATTTGGCGGATACTTGCAAAGATGAAATATCAAAGCTGGCTCAATATTGTATGAGAGCGGGGGATAGTCCCATATCAAGCGATACAGATACTTTAAAGGTAGACTTCCCCTTAAACGTGATTTTTTCTCAGATAGAAATAGCTGAAATTCAAAAACTAATCTCTGAAAGGGATAAGAATAATATTGAATCAGGACTTTATACGGGCTTAGAAGCTCGCTACGCCTATGAAAGGAGTCAATTTGATGTCAATTTGAATCTTGAGCCAATGGAGGTAGAAAGAGAACAAAGCAGGGATAGTTTATTGCGATGGTCGCAGACCCGCCATAGGCGATCGCTTTCAGTTTCAGATTCGCAGACACAAGGAGAAGAGTTAAGAATTGATGATGCTACGCGAGTACAAAAAATAATTACTTGGCAGGGTTTCAAAATAGGGCTTCAATATTTACCGTTTCAGAAAAGGCATGGAAAGGTTTTACCCGTTGCCTATGGATGGATAGGAGGGACTAAGGGTGCAGATAATATGGCGCTAGATTGTTACTTTGTTCCTATGCCTGAAAATAAGGTTTTTGTTGTGGAACAATATATTAATGGTGAGTTTGACGAGGAAAAATTTATCATCGGTGCAAAAAGTCTCAATCAAGCCCGTGATATATATTTGCAATGTATGCCTAGAGAGTTTCTTGGAAGTATCCGTAAAGAAAACATTGAATATATTAATTCTTTTAAGATATAGGGCGTTTTAATTGACGTGGCTTGTACCAAGGATCAATATATCTTCCTGCAAGTTTCCCATAGCCATAAACAATTCGGTTAGCTTCATGAGCTTGATTGATTCCACACTTAAAAAACAAGATAGTGTATCGTTCCTCTGGATTACTCATACTTAAGGTAGTGTCAGGAAAGTATAACTCTACCGTCATTTGATCGCTATCTTTGGCTAACAAAATAAGCAAAATATCATCAACTGGCACACCGCAATTAGGGCGAAAATAAGCCTCAAAATAAGAATCATCCTTACTGTCGTAGTAAACCGATTGAAATTCCCAGTTTACATTTGCTTTGATCGCCTCCAACTTGCGATCGTATGTATCCCACGGCTTGATGTTAAAATCAATTTTTGTCATCGTTCAAAACCCTATGGGCGATAACTCATAGGGTTATTGTAACTTTTATTTCTGCTTATTGAATTGCTAATTACTTCCGAGGAAAATTTACCCTATGTTCTAGCGATCGCGCAACGCTCTACAGGAGGTAAATATCTGTTACAAGGTGAACTAACGTGTATAGGTCACTGGATAAAAACATCTATAGTGTGATGTTGTGAATGCTTGTGGTGTATGCTACTGCAGTATCAGAGTAAGTGCCACATCAGTCACGACTTACTTAATCCTGAAAACTGTCAATAAGATAAGACATGGTTTTATTTACTAAATCTTCTACAGTTGCTTGACTTAAAGAGGGTTCAGAAAAAACAAAGTTAAGCATCATCTTATCTTTTAAGGTAGTCACCGCAGCAAAAAATACACCTCCAAAAACTCCTTGAGATGGCATAAAACTGATTTCTTCTAGTTCTAATGAGCCATAATTCACAGGAATATCAACCCGTCCAAGATTTGTGACTTCAACTGCTAAAGGAGCCTTATTAGAACTAGAAAGTAATGCATTTAAAATTTCCGTAAACCTTAAGATGATATTGAACATATCTCCGCGATTTATACCTTGTATTATCTGATGTTTGACCTCCCTTGCTAACTGCCAAAATTCAGTATGAGGACTAATATGATGAGATGTTGAAACGGCAGATGCGAAACTTCCTAAATTTTCATTGTCAATTTTAGGAGATAAACGTCTTCTTAAATCCACAAAAGAACGGCATAAAATTGATAGTTTATCAGATTTTTCTGTTGTTATTTTATCATAAACTGCTAATAACATAGCAGAACATAAAGCACCTTGAATAGTTGTATTCTCTGCTCTACATTTTGATAGTAAGGCTTGAGTAAAAGCCGGTTCTATTTTTTTATAGATTAGGTTACAAGTTCTTCCTTCAATAGGAACAAATTTTTCAAATTTTAGAGTTTTAGGTTGAAGCCACAATTGTTTCAAAAGCAATTTGAACAGCCAAATAAAACTATTGACTTTTCCTCTATAACCAGTGTGAGAATCGGGGAATAAACTTTCTACTGGAGGTAAAATATGTAAGTTTTTTATCTCAGATGAAGAAGTTTTTATCTCTTGACTATTTCCACAATGGTTAAGTATTTCCGAATGTAGATTCACACTGGATATACCATCGATTATGGCATGATGAATTATTGTAATCAGATAAATATAATTTTGATCTGATTGATAAATTGCTGTTGCTCTAAAAAGACTTTTACTACTATTTATTTCTCTATTTAGCTCATCTAAAATAACTTTTTCACAGCTAGCACTATCTTGATATTCTAAGATTTGAAGCGGAAGTGGTTCATCTCCTATTTTCCTAAATTCTAACTCATTAATAGAACCAGAAATACAACATTGTAGTTTTGGATGACTTTGTTTGATAAATAATAATGCTTTTTTCAGAGAATCTTGAGAAATATAGCCCTTAACTTTGCTGATAGTAACTACATTCAAAGAACTCGCAGTACGATTCAAGATTTCCAATCCTTTTTCAAAAGGAACTAACTTACGCTCTAGATTCATAATATTGCAATTAGAATTATTTCATAAAATTGTTAAACATTAACTCGGCTACTATCATTCCGGTAAATCCGATTAATCCGTTTACGATTTTCTGCTAAAATACCATCGAAACGACCAAGATGCATTTGATTTAAAGATATCTCTTGAGATACAATCTTTTCAAGTATTGCTTTATCTAGAATTAGCTCATGATTGATAAAATATTTAACAATGGGTTTTCCGAACATTTTAAAGATGAGCTTATTGACAACTCGACTAGCAAAAACAAACATCATAATTCGTGTTTGTGTATCGCTGATGGGAATAAAAAACAGAACCAATTTTAATCTTAGTTTTCTTGGTTTTTCTGTGACAGAATCCAGCCAAAATTGGTCATAAACGCTATAAATAGGAGAAAAAAAAGTTTCCCAATTGTCAAAAAACCAGTCTCCTGAATGAATATTGAAAAAGAGTTTTTGTACTATCGGGGGTAAATGTCGCTGAATACCTTTATTATTGACACAAACAGAATTATCTTTAGTTTTAATAGTGGTTTCAACTTTTGATATATCTTCAGAGGAATAGCCAAAGTAAGTATGTGTGGTGGGGGTATGTTCTATCTCAGAAAAATTATCCAAAACAAATTCTAATGGTGCTTGAATTTCATGAGTCAAAACACCTGCAGATAAATAATCTTCAACATTGAAATCTGGAAAAATCGCAGTTGAATCAACCGATTTAATCCAAATGACTCCGTAGCGTTCAATTACAGTAAAGGATGACATTTTTAGATTGAGTTTGGGAGTACCTGGACTGAAGACTTTTCCACAAGATTTATATTTCCAACCATGGTAAGGACAAACAATTTCTTCACCTTCAACCCAACCACAGCTAAGTCGCATTCCTCGATGTAAACATTTATTATATAATGCACCAACCTCACCTCCGGAAGTACGGAAAAGCACTATTTCTTTTCCACAAAGATTGACTGAAATTGGTTTTTTCTTTAAACTATTACTCTCTATAAGAGGATGCCAGTGTTGTAATAATTCCATAATTAATTCTAGCTTTTTATAAATTAATAGATTTTACTTTAACTATTTTCAATCAATCTAAAACTTTTTTAACTTAAAGGAATATAATGCTTTGTACTTAAATTCTAAATTCTAAAATGATCCCCGCTGCGGACACACCTTATTTTTTATATCAACTTACTTACTTACTTACTTACTTACTTACTTACTTAAATAATTTATAACATTGTTGGCTAAAATTTCTCTTGTTAATTGACTCACAGAAGGCTCAGAGGTAGCAAAGTTAAGAATCATTTGCTGTTTAAAGGAAGTTACAGCGACTAATATAGTATTAGCAAGAATTGTACAAGAAGGAATAAAACTAATTTCATCTAACTTAAATGCTCCATAATTATCATTAATTTCTACCCGACCAATATTACTTACATCAACTGTATTGGCAAT
>JBCCDM010000378.1:0-6427 GCA_039030795.1 Cyanobacteria bacterium P01_A01_bin.84 | reverse complement strand
TAATAAGGTACAAGCTAAAATCTCAAGAAAATTTCGGGCTGACTTACGCTTCTAGCTGATGATTCCTAATCACATCTAAAAATATTCAAAACTATTAAACTTTTTCGTAAAAAAGCTTGACCAAGGTACGAAATCTCGTTAATATATTGAGGCTGAGTTAAAAATCAGTAAGCTGCGGATGTCGTATAGTGGTAATACCTTAGCCTTCCAAGCTAAAGCTAGGGGTTCGATTCCCCTCATCCGCTTATTCAATCAGAGTATAGGTTTCAGCGATTCCACTTTGGTGGAAATTAAGGATTACTCCATATTATCCCCAAAATTTCCCCAAAAAGAAATGGTTAAAACCTTACTTTATATAGACTTCACTAGTTAGATAAGATTGTTTCTAGCAATAGAGCCTACTGTTGAATGGCTTACATTGAACTTTATTCCGATTGCTCTGTGAGTTAATCCTTGCTGTAGAAGTTGTAGTATTAACTCTTTATCTGTAGTAGCTAATTTCTGCCTTCTCAATCCGCTTCGATAGGCATGAGCAACATTAGCACTACTCGAAACCCATTCCAGGTTACACAGGCTGTTATCCCTCTTACAGCCATTAATATGGTTTACTTCGGGGAAATTTTGGGGATTTGTTAGAAATGCTTGGGCGACAAGCCTATGTATTGATAACCTCTTCTTCTTCCCCTCTAACCAAAAGCCTACTGTTAGATAGCCTCTATTTGTTTTATAGGGTTTGAGTATCTTCTTTGTTGTTTTACTCCAGACGTTCCCTAAATTACTTATCTGGTAGTTAGGAAATCCTTTGATATTCGCAAATACTTCTGGGGCGTATCTTAACGCTGTTGATATTTCGTACATTAATGTTGTTCATAGTTCTAAAAGTTTCAAATAAATTACATGTATCAATATCATATTCTGAATTTCAATAAGATGACAAGAATCAATTTTTGATTTGTTTGGAATCACATTCTGTAAAACTACAAGTGTATATATTATGAGTATGCAAGTTAAAACTTTTGACCTGCTAAAACTAAATAAACATAAAAGCTGAGAACATTAATGACTAAAACACATATCAAGCCCAAGTTGGATATTTCAACAAATGTACTAGGATTGTCAACTTCTATTGTTGATTCAATAAGTTATTCAATCCTGGAATTTGTAAATTCCAATAAAGGTAAAAAATATGTTATCGAACGACACCAGCTTTTCAACTTCTAGTAATGAGGTAATCAATAATTCACAGAGTAAGCTAGAAGCAGTTGACAATTTTATCAGTCAATATGAAGCTCCTGAGCTAACAGAGATATCCGAGCAACAAACTCTAGGATTTTTGGAGAAATTCTTAAAACCCAGATTGCGTTATAACCTTCTAACTCAAGACGTTGAGTTGGATGGTCAAAGCTTGCGAAGACATGAAACTGAAACATTGAAGGTCGAAGACCGTATCCAGGTTCTCTGTCAGACAGAGTATCAAGTCACATTTGAGAAACAAAGAACGTTCAAAAATCATCTTTTTAATATCATTGGGAAAAACTCTTTTCACCCAGTAGAAAATTATCTCAAAGACTTGCAAAAAAAATCTATTGTTCCAGCAAATATTGATAATTTAGCTGAAAAATATCTTGGTAACAAAAACGAGTTAGCCAATTTATTGCTAAAGAAAACCTTAATAGCTGCTGTTGCAAGAATATTTAAACCAGGATGTGATGTTCACTCTATTTTTGTCCTTTATTCCCCCAAACAAGGAATCGGAAAATCAAGCTTTCTAAGGACATTGGCTGAAAATCCACTTTGGTTTTGTGACACTGTTCCAAAAATTGAAGTCAACAGGGATTTTTATTCAAGGCTTCACCGTCACTGGATAACTGAAATTGGTGAAATTGACACTAAATTCAATAGAAAAAAAGAGGAGGAAGTTAAAGATTTTATAACATCAAGCAAAGATTCATTTAGACCAGCCTATTCGTCTCAATTTCTTAATTGCCGTAGACGTTTCATTCTAACTGGAACAACCAATAATGGTAACTTTCTTAAAGACCAAACTGGCTCACGCCGATATTGGATTGTGCCTGTTAAGGGCAAAATAGATATTCCTGCTTTAGAAAAAGAAGTAGATGGAATATGGACTGCTGCTGTTGAAGCCTATTTCAACGACGAGCCGTGGTGGTTAACAGATGGAGAAGCTGAACTCGTCGAACAATCTAATGCTTCATATTGTTATCAGCATTCTTGGTATCAACCAATTAAGGATTATCTTTATGTTCATAAGAATGATAAGTATATTTTGCCCAAGAATATTGCAGCCATTTCCTCTCTTGAAATTCCCAGGAAGGAAATAAATAAGCCTAGTAGCAAAGCTATCAAGGAGATTAGAACCTTATTGCAACAGAAGTTTGAATATTCTCCGAAGAAAATTAGCAATCAGCAGAGACAAAAACTTTTCGATGAACTGACAAATGATTCATCCCTTCGACCACAGGTAAGCAGTATCAAAGATATTCCTTATTCCATCTGGGTTAAGTTCGATGAATTTTTTGAAAAAGACTCTGTTTAACGTCAACTAGATGAAACCAAGTTAGGGCAAGGGTTTTAGCTTGGTGAATCTAACAAAATTGACGTTAGGACATAAATCAAAGTCAGGAATTTTCTATTTCGGTAGAGTTCCTGATTTTTTCTGTTTTGGGAAGATTTAACGTCAATCAACCAAAAGTTATATATATCAGGGATTACAGCTTATTAGGAAAATATTAATTGACGTTACTCGTGTAGTGAAAAAGAAAAAATATTAGAACGCACTTCCTTTAATGAAGTGAGCAGCATCTTCTACGAAGAATGAGTAGCACTTCCTACGTTAGTGGGAACGGGTTGGCGTAAGCGGATTTGTATTAGCTGGGGATAACCTTTCGTAAAAGTCTATCAGGCATCTTAGGATTAGGTATCGCGCCACTGATTATTAACCTTGATAGTCAGTGTCCTAAGTAATGCCTGATGGCTTTCTCCCGCAGACAGCTTAAGTAGAACAGTATTTATATTTGAGGTCATTGTAGATTTCCTGAATAACATAGTCGCCTTATTTAAGTATTGGGCTACAAAGTAAATTGTGTTGAGTTGCTAGTTACTTCTTTCGGGAGGCTATTGGAGTGGTTAATGCCTTCGCTTCATCCCAGCCTAATTTGAGTCTTCCCATTACACTGCTGTAATTGAGATTTAATTCTCTACACCATTGAGCTATTGTTTGTGTTTTGCCATTTAAGGTGACATAACGATTATTTAGCCTATTGTTTGCCTGGGTTTCTTCATCAGCCCATCTACAATTAGATTTACAATAGTTTTTGTTTGAATCAATTCTGTCAAGCTCAAGGTTATTAGGACATTTTCCCATGTCAGCTAAGAAATTGGCAAAGTTTTCCCAAGCTAAATCGTAGGTTATTCCCTTACCTCCATAGTTATGATAATCACGATACTTAGGGTTATTACATCTTTGTTTCATATTATGCCAAGCATTGTAAGTTCTAGAAGCAACCCCATGAAAAGAAGTATGACAGTGCTTGGTTCTACTATCTTTTTGAAGGCATCCACAAGATTGAATCGCACCACGTCTTAAATGTTTGCCAGAAGCTATTTTAGTGTTCCCACAATCGCATCTGCAATTCCATTTAGCCCTACCTGTAGTTGAATTAACTCTATTTAAAACTACTAGCCTTCCATACCGATTACCAGTTTCGTCTTTTACTTTACTCATAAAATTACATTTCCAATATTGATTTTTTAGTCAAATTAATAAATAAAAAAATCCCTGTTCTCTCAATTAAAAAAATCCCTGTTCTCTCAATTAAGAGAACAGGGGCAAATAGTTTATAGCGACTTATTTAGGTCAAGTAATTGTCTGTAATGTGGTTTATCTCAAGAAATTAGGGAACTCTGTAAAGTAAAAGCTCTTAGAAATTGCATGAGTAACATTGAAGTAAAAGAACTATACAAAATAGCAATTGAGACTCGTAACTTAGAAATTAAGTTATTTTGGCAAAGGTCAAATTACTTTCTTGTATTAAATACAGCTATTGCAGTTGGTACATTTTCAAAAATATCTACAGACTTCCAAATACCTTTTACAGTCTTCGGAATATTTATTTCATGTCTATGGGTTTTTGTAAATATAGGTAGTAAGTATTGGCAAGTAAGATGGGAATACGAAGTAGCCAGATTAGAAAAAGAAATTAGCCAAGAAATACGTCTATTTTCTGCCAATAAATACATGACTAAGATGGCAGTAAAACAATCGTTATTGGATAATAATGGGGAGAAGAAACGCTTGGGTCTTTATAACTGCTTAGTTTTAAAGAAACCATCTGTTAGTAAAATGATGACTTTTCTTTCAGCTTCTTTTGTCATATTTTGGATGGGAATATTGCTATATGTGATTTTTAACTAATCTGATTGCGTAAAGCCATACGCAGAATCAAAGACTTTATTATTATTTCCGCTTGCCTTCTTGAAACATTTGGTATTCTTATTAGTAATTGCTTTGTATCTATAAAAAATTTAGTTAAGCAAAAAGTCAAATATGGATAATACATTATCTATAGGAACAGAGTTATGTCTGAGAACTTATCGAATTGAACAAGTTTTAGACATAGGTGACTTTGATATAACCTATTCTGCTTTTGATACGTTTTCTAATGAGCTTGTTACTGTTAAAGAATTTTATCCAAGGTATTATTCACCTGCATATCGAGATGAGAATACGGGTGAAATAATCATACCTTCTAGTAACGAAAAAAGAAGTTTTGGAGGTCTTGATTATGAGCGTTTTGCGAAAGCTTATCAAAAAGGGCTAGAGCAGTTCATAGAAGAGGGACATATTTTGACAAAACTTAGTCATCCTAATGTATTGCAGGTACATGCCGTATTTAAGGAACGAAATACTGGCTATTTAGTAACAGAATTGATTAAAGAAAAGACTTTACGAAAACATTTAAACTCGCAACCAGAGAAAAAACTATCTGTTAGAGAAGTTGAAAAATTGATGGGACAGCTTGTTGCGAGCTTAGCAGCACTTCACAAAGTTAATTTATATCATCTTGACCTCAGACCTGAAAATATCTTTCTAAAGTCAACTGGAAAATTAATCTTAGCTGAATTTGGAGGGGTAAAACAGCGTTTTGACAGAAGTTGGGAGCCTGGTGTTACTAGAGTATCTTATGTAAATCCTTACATTCCTTTTGAATTTACGATTTGGGGACAACATATAGGCTCTGAAAGTGACATTTTTGGCTTGGGAGTAATACTTTATGAAATGCTAACAGGAAATGTTCCAGAGCCATCTTTGAGTCGTGTAGCAAGAGGAGGAGATTGGAACCCAAAGGATTTAGAAGAACCTTGGTTTAGTTTGGTAACGTCAGCTTTAGAGATAAATTCTGAGAAACGACCTAAAAGTGTAAAAGAATGGTGGTTAATGAAAGATTCTATTTGATTGAGTTAGTCTCTCAATACTAGTACGTCAAATGTTTTTATATGATTTTTAACAATGTCCAACAAAACACATCTTATGATTCTTAATGAAGGGATAAAGGCATGGAATGATTGGAGAAATGATAATCCAGAACAAAAGCCAAATCTCGAAGGTGCAGACTTAAGAGAAAAAAACCTTACTTCAATAAACCTCATTGGAGTAAATCTAAGTAAGACTAATATTAGTGGGCAAAACCTAAGTAAGATAAATCTAACTAAGGCGAACTTAACAGAAGCAAATCTTGCTAAGACTAACCTTAGTGGAGCAGACTTGTTTATGGCAAATCTTACAAAGGCAAATCTTACAAAGGCAAATCTTAGTGGAGCATCGTTGAGCGTAGCAAATTTTACTGAGGTGAATCTTAGTGAAGCAAATCTCAGTTTAACTGAAGCATTAAATACTAACTTTAGTAAATCAATATTTACCGCAGCTTGCATACAAGATTGGCATATCAACAATATAACTAATCTGAATAACGTTATTTGTGAATATATTTATCTAAAAGCCAACCATCAAGAACGTCGTCCTCACGACCCAAACAGAACTTTTGCCCAAGGAGATTTCACAAGGCTATTTCAGCAAGTTCGAGAAACAGTTGATTTAATCTTTAGTAATGGGATTGATTGGAAAACATTTCTTACGGCGTTTCAAAAATTACAGATTGAAAGCGGAAGTAGTGAGTTATCAATTCAAGCTATAGAAAAAAAGCAAGATGGTGCATTTATTATTCGTGTTGATACTCCAATAAATACTGATAAAGAAAAGATTGAGTCATCTTTTTGGGAAAAATACAACCCACTACTTGAATCCAAAGACAAAGAAATAAAATTATTATCACAGCAAACAGATTTTTATTCTCAGCAAGTAGAAGTCATACGCAAAGACAATACAAGATTACTAGGTATTGTTGAG
>JBCCDM010000377.1:0-6466 GCA_039030795.1 Cyanobacteria bacterium P01_A01_bin.84 | reverse complement strand
TTTTGAGTATTTGTCACAGCTAATGAGACTTTTTATTATTTAGCCTAGAAAATATGCTTTATTTGATAGTTCATAATTACTACTTAATCGCCAATTGTTTAGTATTTATGAACTTGTGACAGCTAGGGTGCGGAATGTAGGATTAAAATATGAATTGAAGCTGAATTTAAGCGATCGCACAAGAAATAGTGATCGGGACTTACGCAACGAGAATTTGTCCGAAGCGACGGTCACTACGTGTAGGGTTTGTATCCTGATTTTACTCAATTATGTGATGAAAAATATTAGCAATGTAATCTAGTAAATTCTCAAGAGGTTGAAGATTTGCAATTGGTATTTGTTCTGAAAGTGGAAAAGTTTTGAGCGCAGGAATAAATCCTAACAATTGTGCTTTGTCTAGATATTCATCAAACTTAACTAAAATATAACCAATTATACTTGTATTTGTTTTTAGACTTAATGTGAAATTTGTTTCTCCGGGCAATATAGGGTAACATTCTAACTTCCCAACACCGGGAATTTCCAAATCTGCATTATCAAATACAGCAGCAAGAGTAGGTTCCCAGTTTTCACCAAAGCTTAAATCGGTTTCAATTTGCAGCCATTTGAGGTAAGTATGAACAGCACAGACAGCTAAAGTATTTAAATATACTTTTTTCCCTTTTTCAGGAGTTGATTGTTCTAAGGCAAATTGACTAGCAATCTGGTGGGCTTCTATACCAAGGGGAACTAAAAGAGGTATTTGTGTAGTTTTCATAGTTCTTCATGTTATGGCTCTTCTGGAACTTGTAAATCCTGGACAATCTTTTGTAGCAAAGGCTTACATCTACCGTACCAATGATTGGTTACTTGCTCTGTTTTCATGTTCAATTCTCGAGAAATTTCAGAGAATGTATCTGGAGGCTCTTTCAAAAATCGTCTTTGGCTAAGTAAATAACAGTTACAATTAGGATTTTTACGAGGATAGCAATTTTTTAATCTTTTTTGTGGATCTTGCTGAATATATTCTTCTACAGCTAAAGCAAGTCTTTGGGTCTTTTCTCTTTGAAGATTTTCAATGTAACCGTCAAGACCGCTCAAGTTAGGAGTAGTTAGACCTGTTTGTGATATATGCTCAACCAAAGGTTTTCTTGCCTCATCATGACAAGTTGGTACATCTAAACTAATATATTGATAGGTTTTTTGGTAAGTTAAATCTTTAATTCGCCATTTTAAATATCCATTAATCCATTTTTCTAGATCCTCCTGAATGGAAGGACTACGCTCCTCAAAGGTATTACCAATATTGCGACTCACCCATTCCCAAGTTCGATTTAAAGCATCTGGATATTCTGGATGGGAAGATTTTAGTAATCCTGGTAGTTGCTGAAGTTGGATTAGTAAACGTTGCATGGCTTTTTGCCATTCGTGGCTTCCTTCAGGGTAGTTACGCACCACCTCAATCAGTTGTTTGAGTTGTTCATCCATAAAGATGGGGGGGCTATATATCTCTAAATTTTGCTTTCAAAAAATATTAAGCAATCATTAATAGAGATACATAGAATAATTCATCTATTTCGTAGAAGAGATGATGTTAAATACTGCGAGCTTCTGATAACAGATAGCTAAAAGCTAGTTATTAAAGTGTTATTAATAGCTTGTTAAGTATTGTAACAATCCGCGATCGCATGACCAAAAATTTTTGAATAGAGTCTGACAGATATATATAAGGCTTTACTGTTTCAGGTTCTATTGAATCATTTTGTAATACCTTTAGTGCAAATTATAGAGTTATATTTGCAACGACTTATTCTAGGCGATCGCCTTATATGAATTTACCGAAAATTTAGGAGTATACTAACATGACCACTGAATACTATTATGGAACTGTCAATAATGATTCCTATAGCCATTGGAATTCTAATGACCTAGTAGCATACGGTTTTGATAGCAACGATGACATCTTTGGTAACGATGGTAATGATTACATAGATGGAGGTGTAGGTAATGACTATCTCTATGGTGGATTTGGCGATGACTATCTAGTAGGTTACGACGGTGATGATTATCTTGTAGGTAGTTATGGTAATGATTACCTTATAGGAGGTTATGGTGCAGATAGATTTTTCTTCTACTCTCCTTACGAAGGTGTTGATACTATAGCCGACTTTTATTGGCAAGAGGGTGATAAAATCGAGGTGTCTCAATATGGCTTTGGCGCTAGCTCTAACAACGATTTTTTCTACGACACCTATAATGGTGACTTATTCTTCCAAGGAAACTTATTTGCTAATCTTGAGAATATACCTACTGATTTCTCCATTGAGTCTGACATTGTTTTGGTTTAAGAAGTCATAACCAAATTATTTTTGTTTTTTCCTACGAAGAAGAAAGAATTGGGGTAGACTATCCCCTTTCCCTCCTAGAGAAGGGAAAAATTAAGCTTTTCTCCCAAAGAGAGATAGGTTTGGAGAGGGGTCTTTTTCTTTTCCAAGAGATGTCTATTAAAGTTACTTTTTTTATAAGCACTTGTTGAGTCCTCTTTCAGAGGACTTTGTTTGTAGCAAGCAGCCCGCAAAAAGGGGGTTTCCACGTCACTCCGTTGCGGAAGAGTGGCTTCCCATCAGCGACTGCGGAGACTGAAAGTTTCAGGTGGTCGGGATTACTTAGTAAATTTGATACTTATGCAAGAGAAGTTATGAAATAAATTGGTAGTGTCTTGTTTCAGAAATGCTATAGGTTGACGTAGTATCAATATGGTAATTTGGAGAATGGATGAGATTAGTGCAAGGAATCGGGCACATATATTAGACAAAGCAAATTAGAGAAACAAATTAAGCCAAAAAATTAAGCCAAAAAATTAAAAAATGCAACAATTACTGATTCAATTAATCAAAGCTACGAGTATATTTATACTATTTTTTGGGATTATCTCTAATCCCATTGCCTTAGCTGTCAATATTGATAATGGAGCTAAAATATTTAATTCTCAATGTGCAGGCTGTCATTTGAACGGTGGAAATATTATTAGACGAGGTAAAAATTTAAAGCTAAGGGCGCTAAAAAGATATAAAATGGATTCAGTAGATGGGATTACCAATATTGTCAAAAGTGGTAAAAATAATATGTCTGCGTATAAAGATAAACTAACATCAGAGGAAATTTTGGATGTAGCTACCTATGTTTTGCAACAAGCTGAAAATAATTGGAAATGATATTATAACTGTTATTATCCGAGTCAGGTAATTGGTAATTAGACCTATTACAAAAGTTTTTTATGGTATATACGTTATTTGTGTTATTTGAATTTTTGTCGATTAAAATAATAAGAATGAAGAGATTTTTTAACTAACTAAAAGAAACGCGATCGCGTCAATCAAAAATTACCAGTCTTTCTTTGATTTTATTACAAAATACTTTTGCAAAAGGTCTATTATTTGTGACCAAAAAAATAAGATGGATATAAGTCCCCTGATACCCCTGCGGGAAAGCAAGCTACATCGATGGGATAATAATTTTAATAATTTTGCATTCTGAATTTTGTTCGTTAAAAACATTCCCGTGGGGTATGCAAGAATTCCTCTGAAGGAGACTGAGTGGTTAGTTTATCCCTTAAACATCTCTCACACTTGATTAATTTACTAAATTTGACCAAATTTTCTACGAGTAAGTTTTACTCCAAAGCTAAATTTAATGATTTCAGAACAACGTTTATATAGTTCAGTTCTAATGGTTTTCAGAATCCTTTAATTTTAAAGGGTAAAGGTGGGACTGATGCTGAGTCGTCATGTAAATAGCATCACTCCCAAAATGTACTACCAAATCCACCACTTACTTTGAATCTTAATTTCTCCGGTGGTAATAATTTCCTGTATAAATATTTGTAAGTTCTTTGCTGTTTCCTATACTCCTGAAAAATTACACCCCAGTCTGGTGGTAATATTAATTGATTTGATTACAATCCCTGTAGATGAAATTTATCATCATTAAGTTTATAAGTTTAAGATTGAGGAGTCAGAAACTTACCTCCTTTAACTCCATTCGCTACAATGCCTAAAATAGGTATGTTTGAAGTTTTTAGACTATCCATAGCTTGATTTAATGAAGAACGGTCTGTTTTGTGAATTTTGGTAACTAATACAACACCATCTGTAGAAGAACCAATGAGATGAGCATCAGCAAGTCCGACAGCTGTAGGAACATCGTAAACAACTAAATCAAAAGCTTGATGGAAATTAGCTATTAGTTGCTCCATTTTACGAGAAGAAAGCAATTTTGTTGGGTCTGGTGGAATTTGTCCGGCAGTCATTATTGATAATTTACCAACAGAAGGTAATTCTCGAACAATTTCTTGGATAGTATTTTCTACTTCTAAATTTTTTACGATGCTTGAAGAAGATATCACATTACTTAATCCCCAAGAGTTATCTAATCCCGCTAACTTATGAATTTTGGGACTGCGCATATCTGCATCAACTAATAACACTCGTTTACCCATGTTCGCAGCAGCTCTAGCTAGATAGAATGCAATAGTTGATTTACCATCTCCAACATTAGCCGAACTTATTGCTATAGAGCGAATAGGTTCGTCTGAACTGAGCAACTGAATATTAGTATTTAATATTCGCAATGCTTCTAAAAACTTTTTGGACTCATTCTCTGGAAATTCGTCAAACACTGTGTAAGGTTGTTCGACATATATTTCTTCTCCATCAGTGTTAGTTTCTAAAACCAAAGTTGATGATTTGGAAGCTTTTACTGGACTTAAGTGTCCTTTATGAGACTGTCGCAATTGTCTTTCATAAGGAATAGTTGCTAATATCGGTAGTTTTGATTTTTCCTTGATTCGATCGACGCTATGGTAAGAATTATCTAATTTTTCTAAGAGTAAACCACTACCTATACCTAATAATGTACTAGCAATAATACCTAATATTATCTGACGCTGAACATCTGGAGAACTTGGAACTAAAGGCTTAACAGGAGCTTGTACCAATCGCCAAGGAACATCGGTTTGTGCTATTTTTATTTGGATAGTTTCACGAGCAGCAAGAAAACGATTCAGACTTTCATTAGCTATTTTTATGCTGCGCTGTAGCTCATTATATCGTCTAACTAGTAAGGGTAGTTGCTTGATTTTCCCTTGTAAGAAGTTTTCAGCTTCTTCTATTATCTTACTTTGTTGCTCTAATTCTTGAACCTCATTTACTGCTGCTGTCTTTTTAATATCCAAGATTCTTTGCGCTTCTTTTTGCAACAAAGGTAAGATATTTTGTCGTTTTTCTTTAATAGCTTGAATAGGAGGACTATCTTCCCGAAAACGAGTGGATTCTTTTGCTAACTCTATTTCTGTCTCGCTAAATCTCTTTAATAAGTCATCGTGTACAGAAGCATCAGCTAATGCAGCAATAGATCCTTTATTTCCTCGTAAACTTGTAAGCAAAGAGCGAGATTTTGCTAATTGTTGATTAATCTGCAAGCGTCGTTCATTGACATTTCTCACCTGTTCCTCAATTTGCTGTGATTGAGTTTCGGGGTCGATAAAGTTATGTTTTTGTCGAAAAATTTGTAGCTGTTGCTCTAATTGAGTAACTTTCTTTTGGATTGGGGGTAATTGTTGATCGACAAACTTAATTCCGTGATAGAGCTTTGTTTGTCGTTTTTCTAGACTGTAATCTAAATAGGTTTTAGCAAGTTTGTCTAAAACATTCTTCACCCTTTGAGGATTATTACTACGATAGTGAACTTCTATAATTTTTGTTTTTCCAACTCTTTCGATAGTTAGAGCATTAGTAAGAGAATCGTAGCTAATATCAGGGTAACTAGTTTTGAGCTCTTTAACAGCATCATCTATTAGTTCCGGACTGGTGAGTACTTGTACCTGACTTTCGTAATCTAAACTAGATTGCTGAGATTCCCTATCTTTATCAGGTGTGAGGTCTGGTAAATTTTCATCATTATTGACAGGTTCTACTAATAGTCGGAAGTTACCTTCATATTTCGGTGTTTGCTTTAATGTACCCACAACGACACCCGTCATCAAAGCAGTAGTGACCCCAACAATAGTTAGCGATCGCCTACGTGTCAATGATAAGAAATCTCGGAAGTTCCAATCGTCTTCTTTTGCTTCCCACCCAGCAGTAATAATTTGTGCGGGTAATACATTTGATGAATTTGTATTGCTGTTGTAATTTGACATTTGTGAAAAAGAATTCTCCATTATGTTTGTATTAATTAATAAGTATGCTGTTTGTATAGGGAAATTTGAAATAGAAAGACTATTTAAAGCAAAATTATTTCATCAATCGCAGCAGTTAATTTGAGAAAATGAGTCTAAAAAATAATGAATAATAAATGATACTTATTTTACTGCTACACATTTTAAGTAGAATCATCCTATCAAATCTATTCAAACACATGGTTTATTCAACAGATTAATTTTCCAAGTAAATTTATAGTGAAAATTACTACAATATCAAAATATTAA
>JBCCDM010000376.1:0-6478 GCA_039030795.1 Cyanobacteria bacterium P01_A01_bin.84 | reverse complement strand
GGATATGAAAGTGTGAAAGCGGAAGAGAATATTCGCAGTATTAGTAATCAGGTGAATGATGGTGTGGGAGTTGTGGGTAATGGAAATATTAGTTTGAAAATAGATTCAGGTGGTGGAAATGTAACTATTAGTGATGTCTCTCCAAGTTAAAGTAATTATAAGAGAATGTTGCTGTTGATAATTTGAGTGGATTGAAAAAATGCCTTATAGCGACTTCAGTCTGAGAAAAGTTAAACAAGAGTTTGATTTAAATATTATCGAAAAAAATACCTTCCTAGATAATATTCAACCCCAGCAACCAAGTCCATTTCTAGCAGAGTTTATTAAGAAATATTTACCTTTAGCTTTGGCTTTAAATACCGAAAAAGCTAGGTCAGAAATGTTAATTTGTCCAATTTTACTAGAAATCAAAGAAATTTCAACATCTTCCATTAGTTTGTTTTCTGGTAATGATTTTACAGTCGATGCATCTATTGGACTTTCAGGAGTATGCGATTTTTTAATTAGTCTTTCATCGGAACAACTTTTTTTAGAAGCTCCAGCAGTAATTATAGTAGAAGCGAAAAAAGAAGATTTGAATGGTGGTTTAGGACAATGTGTTGCCGAAATGATAGCAGCACAAAGGTTTAACGAAAAGAACAACATTAATATTCCCACTATTTACGGTACCGTTACCACTGGCGATCGCTGGAAATTTCTTAAAATTGAAAATCAAACTGTGACTATTGGATTAATTGAATATACCCTTCCACCTTTAGAGGACATTTTGGGAATTTTAGCTAGTTTTATTTAAATATTAATTCTATTGAAACTGAAGTTTGGGTTAAGGAAAAATTTTGCTTTTAACGACTGATTAATCGCTCATTCCAACCTAACTACATTTATAAACACTAAAATCAAGCAACGATACAAAAAGGGCTTCAGCTTATCTCGAATAATGGTTATTTTAATAAAATTTAGTTAAAATTAATCTTTTTTTACATTGATTGATCAATTTCAAAACTAGTTATTTCCTTTGCTGAAATTGAGTTAGTAACCAAGCAATAACTTCACTTTGATTAGTCTCGCGAGTGCGTCGAAAAGCCTCATTTAACAAAGAAAATTCTAATCCTGGTAAAACTTGGGATTCGTTTATTCTTTTACTACCACCATCAATTATCTTAAAAGCAATCATCTGTGCATTTTGCACATCTACAATCCAATACTCATCAACCCCTAAGTCTTCGTATAACAAACGCTTCTCACCCTTATCATCAGCTAAGGAAGTATTTGCAACTTCTATAACTAAATTTGGTACAGGATAAATATCTAAATCAATAATTGAAGTTCCATAAGGAATAGCATTGACATTTTCACCAACATAGTAAGCAACATCCGGTTGAGCATCGCTAAAACCAGCTTTACGAAAAGTACAGTTATCTTTACCATTCATAGGAATATTTTTAACTGCTGCATATAAACTAGCTGCATTGATAACAACTGTATGATCGCTTGCGTGGTCGTTTCCTAATGGTGGCATTTCGATTCTCATACGTTTATTGTGATAATAGCCCTTAGCTCTCTTATAAGCTGGCTTTTCCATGATTTGGATGTATTTATCCCAATTTGTTGAAAACCAAGTGTCTGTGAGTATTTTAGTTTTTAGTTCCTGCATAATAATTACTGGAGAACTATTCTGTTTCCATATTATTAATGTTTATCAACAAATACTTATCTACAAACCTTATAGAGACGTTAAATTTAATGTCTCTCATTTTTCACAATATCAGGACTTACGCCAGAACAACTTGTCATTGCGACTGAAACGTAGTGTAGGGTTAGCAATTGCAGGGTTCCGGATATGCTACGTATTCACGCAGTGTAGCGCTAGCTAACGTCTCGGACGGAATTAGGTACTTTTGTGTAAGTCCTGATATTTATATAGGACTATTAATTAAGTCCCTTCAACCAAACTTTTATACTCCTCTGCTGTCATTGCATCATCAATATCATCAGTATTTTCCATGCTTACCTTCAGTAACCAACCATCTCCATAAGGGTCATCCCCTATATTTTCAGGAGAGTCAACCATCGTCTCGTTAATTTCTGTTACCCTACCCGTAACAGGTGACTTTAAATCTTCCACAGCTTTCACAGACTCAATAGAACCAAAATTCTCTCCTTTACTGACCTCATCACCAATTTCTGGTAATTCTACAAATACGATATCACCCAACTGATCTACAGCAAACGCAGAAATACCAATAATTGCCACATCATCATCTACACGAACATATTCGTGAGAATCTAAGTACTTTAACTCATCAGGATATTCAAAAGCCATATAAAACCCCTCTTTTACATTTAAAGCGATAGATCCATTCAATCAACCATTGAAGCATTCAAACTGAATGATTGTACAAGAATTGTTAAAATACACATTTACGATGTGGGGGAAAGGGGAAAAGAAATAAAAAAATCTTGTTCCCCATTGTTGAAGTGGGTCTAGAGGGTGCGGTGCATCATCAGCAAAGAGAGCCATCTAAATGCTGAAATAATAATTTTTTTCGTTACAAATGCGCGAATATGATGTCCGTTTAAATAACCGTCGTTGCGAGCAAAACAAAGCAACCGCAAAACTTTGGAATTGCTTCGTTTCACTCCGTTCAACTCGTAATGACATATTATAAATGATTTGGTGGACGGACATCATATAACTTCTAATTAGTAATCCTATTATTATTTTGATAATCTACTCTGAGATACATAAAAGGGTCTTTTTACAACTACTGCCGGATAGACTTTATTACGAATTTCCACTTCTAAATTTTGTCCGACTTTCCCTAACTCTTTGGGAACATAGGCTAGTGCTACGGGATAAGCGAGGGTTGGTGAAAGAGTACCGCTAGTAACTTTTCCTACAACCTGACCTGCGGATAATACTTGATAGTCATGACGAGCAATGTTTCTTCCCTGCATTTGTAAACAAACAAGACGGTGTTTAATTCCTTCTGCTTTTTGTTGTTCCAAAATTGAACGACCAATAAAATCACCTTTCGTATCTAAGTGAACTAACCATCCCAAACCAGCTTCTAAAGGTGTTGTTTCATCACTAATATCCTGTCCGTAAAGTGCCATTGCAGCTTCCAAACGTAAAGTATCTCTAGCACCCAAACCGCAAGGAACTACACCAGCATCAAGTAGTTGTTTCCACAACTTTACACCTGTTTGGGGGTCTGTCATCACCTCAAAGCCATCTTCGCCGGTGTAACCTGTACGTGCCAGAAATCCTGGTTTGCCTAATACTTGTGCTTCTAAATGACCAAAAGCTTTAATCGGATTCAAATCTTGGTCTACAAACTTTTGTAATATAGCCGTTGCTTTTGGACCTTGAACAGCAATTAAAACCTTTTCTGAAGATAAATCTTGAAAATCAACTTCCTTAGGATCAATATTTTGTAATAACCATTCTTTATCTTTTTCGGTAGTAGCTGCATTGACAATCAATATACCTCGCTGTAAGCCAGATTCATCTTGCCCTTGATAATAAAAAATGATGTCATCAATAATACCTGCATTCTCATTCAGCAAAACACTGTATTGAGCTTGTCCGGGTTGCAGACGGCTTAAATCTGAAGGTACTAGTCCCTGTAGTTGGGATACTAGATTTTTTCCTTGTAGCGTGAATTTACCCATGTGAGAAATATCAAACATACCGGCATTAGTTCTCACAGCTTCATGCTCTTTGGTAATACTGCTAAATTGTACCGGCATTTCCCAACCACCAAAGCCAGTAAATCTTGCTTTTAGTTCTTGTGCAACCTTAAATAAAGGAGTTCTAATAAGTGATGTATCAGTTTGTTGGTTAGCCACAGTTTGTTTTGTCTGAGTAATTTGTCAAAGTAAGAAGTCAACTTATTCAGTATCCTATGAGATGGCTCTAGTTTGGTAATGGGTAATTGGTGAAAGTAGGTTAAGTGGAACTAAACAATATTGATACTCTCCCCCTTGGAAGCGTGGAACTTTGATCGGTTCTATAAAATTACAACTTCGGTAAGATTTCTGGTAATAATTGTCCAGGAACTTTTGATAAAGCCAAATTTTGTCCTTGTAAACCTAACTCGTTATGGAATCCGCGAATAGTTTTGACTACATAGACTAATGTTGCTTGATAAGCTTCTGGTTGTTTACTTAAACCATTTAATGCTTGTAAATGATTGTCTAAAGAAGCTTCTAAATGTTGGGAACGTTCTGTTTTATCTCCCTGAAAATATTTATCTGTAACTATTTGGTAGTGGGCTAATCCAAGATTATTGTGAGTTACAAAAATATCAAAGCTTAAGGATACTCCTTTCAAAGAATGGGCTAATGCTAGTGCTTCTTCGTAAGCATCTATACATAGTTCCAGATATTCCTGACGTAATTCTTTATCCGTTTGGGCTTGGTTTGCTAAATGCCAGTAAGCTGTACCTAGGTTGTTTTGGGTTGCAGCACAAGCTACCGGAAGATTGGCTGGAGTACGATACTTTAAGGCTTCATCGTAAGCGTTGATTGCTAACTGGAGGTTTTCTGCTGGTTGTTCGTATTGGGCTAGATTCCAGTAAGCTGTACCAATATTGTTTTGAATCATCCCATATTTGAGGGCTTCTGATTCGGGGTTGTAGTGTATTAAAGCTAAATTGTAAGCTGCGATCGCTTGTTTTAGATGTTCTACTGGTTGGTTATATTGTGCTAAGTGCCAGTAAGCTGTACCTAAGTTATTCTGACAAGCTGCATATTTTAACGGTTCTATTTGCATTGTTCGGAACCGCAATGCTTCATTATAAGCAGAGACAGCCTTTTGCCAGTTTTCTCCTGGATTAGTAAACCGAGCTAAATCCCCATAGGCTGTACCCAGATTGTTTTGTATGCGAGCATAAGTTTGAGTATTGGGGTCTGGATTATCTGAAATATCTGGAGCAATCATTTTCAATGCTAGTAAATAAAATTCAATACCCTGCTCTATATAAGATTGTCCTTCCTCAGAATTCGGTGGAGTGCGGTAAAGCATCCAATAAAGAGTGCCCAAATCATTCAGAATATCTGGTACTTGAGGGGAAATATCATCATAAGTAATTGACTCTTGATAAGCAAGAATTGCTACCATCAAGTTTTCTAGAGTAGAATCTCCTTCTTCAATACGCTGACGATATAAATTACCTAAATCCTGATAAGAAATAGCTAATCTCTCATTGCTAGCTTCTTGTGAGTGCAAATCCTCAATTTCTAAAAGGAGTTTTTGCGGTTCTTGATTTTGCTCTCCACCTTCATAGATTTGGCTATTAATTGTTGCTATTACTAGTTCGCTTAACTCTTTACTAATGTGAGAGAGGGAAGATCCAGATTCTATTGGTTGATTAACCCCAGAATTAACCCCAGAATTAATCCCAGAATTAATCCCAGAATTAATCCCAGAATTAACCCCAGAATCAATACTACTAACGCTTTCTGTTTGACTTTGCGTAGATATTAATGATTCATTTTCCGTGATAAATTTATCTTGGGATTCTTGAGAAAGATGGTTTGGAGACTCTATCTGAAAATCAAAATCCTCTTTTGCTAATTCAACAGATTCCTCTAATACAGATTCTTCTAAGATTGATTTTTCCAGACTTTCCACATCTAAATTCTGAGCGCTAGGAAAACGCTCTGGTGAACCCTGATTTATATTCATGGGTGTGGGTTCCCCAGCAAATGTGAATGTCCCCGTGCGACACCGCCAAAATTGTGGTGCTGACTGCTGAATAGCAAACAGCCAAGGACGGGATACCCACAGCAATAAACTCGATTCTTGATTTGATAAATGTTGCTCTATTAATTTCAGATTATGTAAAAACAATCTTTGTGTAGCAACTGCTTGTCTTGTAAGCTGCTCAATACCTACTATTTGGAAGGCTGGTATAGGTAACGACTTACCAGGTGAATCCTTAGAAGCTCCTACCACTGGCGGAGGATAATTAGCTAACCATTGATTTATTTGAGTAATCAGATTAGGCTTGGCTAAATTTAGCCTCAATGTAACTAACTTTGGATAAGCAGGTGTACTAGTCTCTCGAGAATTAGAAGGGTGAAACAAAACTTGCCCCACCGGATAAGCCAAGTTGGAATGCAAGCGAGCTGCCACTTGGTTTCTCAAGTTTAAGTCATCGCATATTGCCAAAAATATCTGTCTTCGCAAACCAAGACTAAGCGCGACTTTTATACGTTGATATGCCTGTCGGTTCCAAGCATTGTGATCGGAATGTAGTGTATCGTTAACGCTCATGGCAGCTAAAGAGCGGATGTATAATGGTTTACTTTTACTTAAATAAATATGAGGAGATGACTTGTAATGAAAGAGAACTAGATACTTAATGTATTTCTCAAATTAATATTGAAATTAACATTCACCTTTCTGCGACCAAGCTTAAAACCTATCACCGCTGCCCCCGTGCCTACTACTTCCACTATGAGTATGGCT
>JBCCDM010000375.1:0-6479 GCA_039030795.1 Cyanobacteria bacterium P01_A01_bin.84 | reverse complement strand
GTTCGGTTGCTTTCAAAGTTGTTCGCTCTCGCGCTTCCCTTTTGGGCACTTATACATAGTAGCGAGAACACTATTTCCTGTCAACACTTTTTTCTAAAAAAAGTGAAAGTTTTTTCGCGATACACTTCAAACTCCCTCCACGCAACACTTTCAACTACTAAACTTTTTTCAAATTTTATTCAAAGTCTATGATTATGACCTCAGAGGTTGGAGAAAATGCGATCGCACCACTTATTTTCTTGGGCTTATAGCGCTCTTCCAAGGTCTTTCTGTTGGGGATAAATAGAAGGGAGTTCCCTTGCTCTTCACTTCTGGGGGAGGTTTTTCTATTTATTTACTACTCAAGCTCATATCTATATATATAGGACTTACGCACTCGTAACGAGAAATAAGGCTTTGCGTAAAGCCGCTCGCTCCGGCATAGCTAAGGCTTAAGACCGAGTCTGCTCGACACCGGACGTAAATACGTAGTCCGTGCGTAAACCCTAATATAGTTAATCCTCACTCGTAAAAATCATCGCCACAGCAAATAACCTTATATGTAAGAGAGTTGATGAGATATTACTGAAATTCATACGCATTCGAGCAAGGTTAGGCAACAATGGTTTATGCTGGGCACGAGTAAAGGAAGAATTGTTGTGAATTTTCAGTCAGTAATTATAGTCTTAAACAATTTTTGGAGCGAATCACTAGCTAAGAATCCAGGTCAACATGGATGCCTGATTGCTCAACCCTATGATATTGAGAAGGGAGCGGGAACTAAGAACCCTCACACTTTTTTAAGAGCATTGGGACCAGAACCATGGGCTGTGGCTTATGTAGAACCTTGTCGTCGTCCTACGGATGGACGTTATGGGGAAAATCCCAATCGCTTTCAACATTATTATCAGTACCAAGTTTTAATTAAACCTTCACCAGGTAACATTCAAGAAATATATCTAGATTCTTTGAGGGCTTTGGGCATTCGACCAGAAGAACATGATGTTCGGTTTGTAGAAGATAACTGGGAAGATGCAACAGTTGGTGCTTGGGGCACTGGTTGGGAAGTATGGCTGGATGGGATGGAGGTAACTCAGTTCACTTATTTTCAACAGTGTGGTGGAATTGATTGTCGTCCAGTTTCGATCGAGATGACTTATGGTTTGGAACGTTTGGTCATGTATCTCCAGGGAGTTGAAGCGATAACTGATATTCACTGGACAGATGAGATTACCTATGGGGATATGTTTTTACAAGCTGAGATTGAGCAGTGTACTTATAATTTTGAAGCTTCTGACCCCCAAATGCTGTTGACACTATTTAATATGTATGAGCAAGAAGCAAGACAATTAACTGAGAAGGAATTGGTGCTACCAAGTTTAGATTACGTAATGAAATGTTCCCATACTTTCAATTTGCTTGATGCGAGGGGAGTAATTTCAGTTACGGAGCGGACTCGATATATTGCTAGAATTCGTAGTTTGGCTCGAAAAGTAGCTCAATTATATGTAGGACAACGAGAAAAGTTAGGTTTCCCACTTTTGAAAAAAGTTGCTGCTTATACTAATTCTATATGAGGCTGCGCTAAATCGCTCTCAGTCTAGAAGGCTAGAGCTACAGTTATAAAACCCACTTCCGTGGGCTGAATTAAGCGCATCTTTACAAAGAAATGGTATTAGAATTTGGTCTTAGAGACTTCACGGAAAATAGAATAACTCATCATATCTTAATACAGGTGAATAGAGGAGCTTTCTGTAAAGGGATAAAGAAAAAGCTGTAAGGTTTGAGTCTTGGTAATTATTTCTTGGTGTTACCTTACTAAACTTTTAATCATTAGCTCTGTTTTACGTACTTTTCATGCTTATATTGGTAGCTTAGCTCTAGTTCTTTTGATCGCTCATGCTGTATTTGGCTTGAATTTAGGTATGTTTTTCTAAAAATTTCCTATGGCTGTTGCAAAAATACTATTGTGCCTTTAAATTAGAATCCTCTAGTTATCTAAATTCTGGCGTTGCTAAATTCAAGTATAAATTTGGATGGGTCTAAAGACTTAGTATTACTACGTCCTTAGAAACATCCAAAAAATCAATGGTGATTATGTGATTATCAATAAATATCAAAAAGTCATGCTTTGGGAATATACATTGTTGAAAGCAATACCTTATACCAATTTTAGGCGGAGGTTGCACTAAATCGCTCTCAGCCTAGAAGGCTGGAGCTACAATTACGAAACCCACTTCCGTGGGTTGAATTAAGCGTATCTTTACACAGAAATGGTATTAATTCTTTATTTATTTGGCTGAAGACGGTTTCTGTGGAAAATTTATCTGTAAGAAAATCCGTCTTTTCCAGATTGTTTAAGCTATTTAATATTTTTATAAATACTCTCGATGATTCAAGCTAGTGGGGTTATTATTTGTCTTAGCTATATTTTGGGATTGCTTTTAACAAGTTTTCCTGGGAGTGGATTATGGATATTGGGTATTGGTTTTGTTGGAGCATTAATTTCACGACAACAGCAAATATCAGCCAGAGTAAATAAAAAAAGATCGCGATCGCACGACAGTAAATCTCGTTTACCTAGGATTCCAGTAAAGCCAATTATTTGGTTGGTTGCGGGTCTGGTAGGACTGATTGCGACTATATACTTTCAATCACGAATTCCCCAACCAAGTGAAAATGATATTAGCAAATTTATACCAAAAGATAATAACGGCAATCAGGTACAAATTTTTCGTGTCCAAGGTGAAGTGGAGAGTCCACCTAGTTTAACTAGTTCTGGTAAAGGTAAATTTTGGCTAAGTGCAACTCAACTAAGTGAGGTAAAAACAGATCAAAAACCTGTAGGTGGAAGTAAAACAGTCGGGGGTAAATTATATGTCACTGTCCCTTTGTTGCAAACGACCGGATTATCCCCCGGACAACAGGTTACGGTTACAGGAATTTTATATCAGCCTCAAGGTGCGAATAATCCTGGAGGTTTTGACTTTCGTAAATATCTTCAGAAACAAGGAGTGTTTGCTTCTTTTAGCGGTCGTCAACTAAAGGTTTTAGATAAACAGGATAAATGGGGTTGGTGGAAACTACGTCAGAGAATAGTGCGATCGCTTGTAAGTGGTTTGGGAATTCCTCATGGTGCTTTAGTAAGTGCAATGGTACTAGGTAGTAAAGCTGTTGATTTACCTAACGATATTCGCAGCTTATTTATTCAGGGTGGATTGGCTCATACTATTGCAGCATCTGGTTTTCATACTGGTTTAATTCTGAATTTAGTATTGACTATAACCAAACGAACTAAGAAAAGAACTCAAATTATATCTGGATGTTTGGCTCTAATTATATTTGTAGTTTTAACTGGTTTTCAACCTTCTGTACTCCGAGCAGCGTTTATGGGTTTTGCTGCATTGCTTGGTTTGGGTCTGAAACGAAAGGTCAAGCAAATGGGTTCTTTGTTAGTAGCAGCAACTATTCTGTTACTAATTAATCCTTTATGGATCCAGGATTTAGGGTTTCAATTAAGTTTTCTAGCTACTAATGGTTTAATTATTACAGTTCCAGCAATTATAAGACGTTTACAATGGCTGCCACCAACTATTGCATCTTTAATAGCGGTTCCTTTGGCTGCGACTATTTGGACTTTACCAGTTCAACTCCAGGTTTTCGGAGTTGTACCTGCTTATAGTATTTTACTTAATATTATAAGTACGCCATTAGTTGCAGTAACTACTCTGGGGGGAATTATTCTTTCAGGGTTTGGTTTAGCGATACCAAGTTTAGGTAGTTGGTTAGCTAGTTTTTTATATTATCCAACAGATTGGTTAATTGAATTAGTGAAATTTTTCACTGAATTGCCAGGGAATTCTATTGCAGTTGGTAAAATAGCTGTCTGGCAGTTGTTACTAATATATTTATTACTGATTTTAACTTGGTTATGGCGCTGGTGGCAAAAACGTTGGTGGTTTGCAGGTTTACTAGCATTTTTACTGATATTTATTCCTGCATGGCATTCTTCTAGCAGAATTTTTCAAATTACCGTAATGTCTACAGGAGCAGAACCTGTTGTCATAATTCAAGACAGAGGACAGGTAACATTAATTAATAGTGGAAATGAAAATACTGCCAGGTTCTCTATTTTACCTTTTTTACAACAGCAAGGAGTTAATAGAATTAGTGCTGCTGTAGCTAGCGACTTTCAAGCAAACATTAAAGATGGTTGGATAACGGTATTACGACGTATACCAGTTGAGAATTTTTATCATTACTTATCTCCATCTAAGAATACTATACCTATTCAGGGTATTCAACAAGAGCTACAAAAATATCAGGGGAAATATAAAAGTTTTTCAGTGGGACAGCAAATAATTACTAATATGATGAGAGTTCAGTTAATTAATAATGAAGTCCCAATATTAAAACTAGGAATTGGAGAGCAAACTTGGTCTTTAATCGGTAATCTTAAGCCTAGTGAAATGTTAGATATAGCGAAGAGTGGGGCTTTAGATTCTACCCAAGTTTTATGGTATGGCGGCAATTATTGGAATGATGTAGTTCGTATACTCAAACCAAAAGTAGCAATTATTTCTTCCTACAAAATTAAGGATAAAAGAATATCTAATTCAGAATTTGAGCAGACTCAGTTTTTCTTTACCAGAAAAGATGGAGCTATTCAGTGGACTCCAAGTGCTCAGTTTCAGGCTGTTGTGCAAACAAATGAAAGTAAATCTTCTATTTTTTAGAAAAGCACATGGATGAATTAGAAGGCTGGGCTAAATTATCAGAGCCACAAAGTTAGCCTTTGTTTGCAAGCAGTACCCTGAAGATATTGATTCAAAATTTGGGGTTTGCTGAATCAAAATATAAATCAATAATTTTAAGTTGTTTGAGGAAGTTAAATTTAATCTATCAATAAAGATTTTGATGATAATACAAAATTGTAAATGAATATGTTTCATTGCATAATTCAGCAATGCCAATAACTCGGATACTCCCCATGCAATTTTATCCTTTATTTCCTATTATTTATCGAATTTTAAAACCAACTTTTCCTCACTGCTTGTGGGAAGGTAATGTAAATAATAATTCTCGAACTAATTCTCAAACTAACTTTCCAACTAATTCTAAAACGAATTCTCAGAGTAATTTAAAAACTATTGCTTTAACTATTGATGATGGTCCTCATCCCCAATATACCCCCCAACTTTTACAAGTTTTAGAAGACTATCAAATACCCGTTAGTTTCTTCTGGTTAGGTGCTTGTGTAAATCGCTATCCAGAAGTGGCTAAAGCTGTAAGTGATTTTGGTAGACATTGGATTGGTTTACATGGTTACGAACATCATAATTTTCCTTTGCTTTCCTCTGAAGATTTAAAGGAAAGTTTGGAGAAAACCCAAACTGCTATTTATAATACTTGTGGACTGACACCAGAACAAGTTAGGGATGTAAGACCCCCTAATGGTGTATTTACTCCCAAAACACTCCAACTATTTCAAGAGTGGAACTATCGACCAGTTATGTGGAGTGTGGTACCAGAAGACTGGGTAAGACCAGGTGTTGATATTGTTGTCAAACGAGTCATCAAATCAGTTAAAAATGGTTCGCTGATCGTACTACACGATGGTGTTTGTGGTGGACAAGATGTTGCTGCGATCGCGCGGATTTTAATTCCTCTGTTGCTAGAGCAGGGTTATACTTTTGTGACGGTAGATACTTTTTGGCAGCTAAATAGCTTGAAAACTTAAAACGTCATTTTTAGCGATGTGTTCGCTGAGCATGACGTAAGCCTAATTTTTACCCGTTGGCATTATAAAATTACATACCCGTTACTTGTCAAATTTCAGCATTAGACTTACTACTTTTTCGTTTACGAGCAGTTTTTGGTTCTGCTTCAGTTTCTGAAACTGGTTGCTCTTGAGTACCCAGTAAATCCCGTATCTCCTCTAAGGAACTCGGCTTCACAGCAATTTCCTCTGAAGATTCGTCTATGTATTCAATTAGTTCTTCTACTCGACAGTTCAGAGCCTTACAGAATTTGGCAATTCTCTGAATATGATCTATTCCTGTTCTACCGCTTTCCCAATTTTGAATTGTACTTTCTGTTACGCCTACAAGACGTGACAATTCTAACTGGGTCAAACCTGCTTGTTCTCGCAGAACGGCAATTCGTGGTTTTGCCTTAGGTTTCACAACTACAGTACTTGCATTCTATATAGTGCTACATCCTAACACCAAAAAAAAATTGGATTCAAATATTTTTTCTTCTATATATTGACACACTTAAGTTCTTAGGTTAAAGTATTTAAGTGTAGAGTTGATTGGCGGTGCAGCAGCAATTTAAGCTGATGTAACAAAAGATTTCCCTATATGTAAGAAGTTACTGAAAAGGGAAAGATGTTTCGTAATTTCAATTTATAGAAACATTAATTAAATGCGTTATTAATAGCTTCAATAGTTATCAATAAAGTCATCTAAATTTTGTTGCAATGAAAATATACTAGTTCC
>JBCCDM010000374.1:0-6492 GCA_039030795.1 Cyanobacteria bacterium P01_A01_bin.84 | reverse complement strand
TTATCATAAAATGTACATTGCGATAAAAAATAGAAAATAATTGTAAATTGCTCGGACATCCTTTCAGAATGTACCTCGCAATTTACCTGCTATCCATCCCTATTCCGCTACGCTGAGAATAGGGACTTCCGCAGATTTTGTTAAACATTCTTTGGAAGGCAAATCTACATATTTACATTGCAAAATGTAAATATTATTAACTTCAGCATAAAATTTAGGTTTACACCTGATATATATGCGGCGAAAATTATCTTAATTTCATATATACAAGATAATTATTGCTGTACTCATAAGTTGTATTCATAAGTATTTATGCAAACAGGAGAATCCAAATGAATAAATTTACAAATATTTGGATAAATAATATAAATAAAGTAACTACTTTTTTTTGCAAGCGCAAAAGCAATTCCGTTCAGACTAGCCCAAAAGTATTTGAGAATAGAAGTTTACTAGTAACATTACTTTTTATCAGCTTAGGAATCATTTCACCAGCTTGCGCTCGGGTTGAGTCCAAGTCTCTTCAAAAGAAAGTCTTGAAAAGTAATACCTTTCAATCTCAGGTGAAAAATCCTGTTAATTACAAAGATAGTAATCATAAAAGTAATAGTTACAAGCCTAAAATAAATTGGTTAAACGAAACTGCAAATACCTTTATTAAACAAAGAAAATTCAAGAATGCATTACAAGTATTAAATTCAGCTTTAAAATTAGCCATAAAATCTGAAGAAATAACCGATGAAGCTGTTATCCTCAATAATATTGGTAGAGTTTATCAACAACAGGGTTTATATTCTCAAGCACTAAAATCTTATTTACAAGCCTTAATTATTAATAAAGAAAGAACCATTAGTAAAGATAATACATATACTAACGAGCTAGATTCTCCCGTAGAAGCTCGTTTAGCTTTTGGTAAAACCTATAGTAATCTTGGTTCTTTATTTCAATCACAAAATCAGCCAGAATTAGCTGTTTTTTTCTACAAACATTGTGCTAATAACCGCGAAAAAGTTCGTCTCAAACCCCTTAAGAACTCTTTTCAACGTCCTGATGCCTATAATCATACAGTGACGCGAACCTACCGTCTTTTAGGAGAACTTTTAGTTAAGCACAAACGTATTACAGAAGCACAACGTATTGCGGATCTAATCAAAGTTCAGGAACTAGAACAATACCTCAAAGGTGTGAAAGGTAATAACAATACTGCAAAAGGAATTCCACTAACACCTCTGTCTAAACCTATTAAGGAAAAATTAGATAACACCCTAGATGAAGGTATTGTGCTGGGTCAAGAACTGAGACAACTGCGCCAAATTCCTCCCGAACAAAGAAATACCGATCAAAAACAACGTATTTCTCAGATAGTCGCGGTTCAGCAAAAATTATTACAGAATTTTAACGATTTTATTCAGAGTCCAGAAGTTCAGAAACAGATAGAAAAAATTAATCGTACTGCGAAGCGTCAAAATTTAGACTTGGAGAGTTTAAATCAAATTCGGGATAACTTAGCTAATTTACCTCAGAAGTCAGCATTAATTTATCCACTCGTACTTGAAGATAGTTTAGAGGTGATTTTAGTATCTCCCGATTCACCTCCAATACGTCGGACTACACCAATAAAACGCAAACAGTTATATGAACAGATTGCCATCTTCCGTCAAGCTTTAGAAAACCCCAGTCGTGAGATCAAACGACCTGCACGTAAATTATATGAATGGCTGATTAAACCAATCGAGAAAGACTTAAAACAGGCAAATATTAAAAACTTAGTATACGCTCCAGATGACCAACTGCGTTATGTGCCTTTGGCTGCATTACATGATGGGAAGCAATGGTTAGTTCAGCAATTTAGCAGCAATTATATTACTGCTGCTAGCTTGACCGATTTTAATACACCACCTAGTTCTCAGCTAAGGGTGTTAGCGGCAGCATTTACTAAGGGAAACTACAAATTTAAAGTGGGAAAACGAGAACTAGCATTTTCTGGTTTACCTTTTGCTGCACGGGAAGTAGAAAAATTAGCCAATGCGATCCCCAATACCAAAAAAATATTGGATAATGCTTTCAACCCTCAAGATATGGTGCCTCAGATGGATGACTACACTATAGTTCATCTGGCAACTCATGCAGCTTTTATGGTTGGTAAACCAGAAGATTCTTTTATTTTATTTGGTAATGGTGATAAGGCTAATCTTAGAGACGTAGGCACGTGGTCTTTACCTAAAGTTGACTTAATAGTACTTAGTGCCTGTGAAACTGGTGTAGGGGGTTTATTAGGTTCTGGAGAAGAAATACTTGGTTTTGGATATCAAGTACAAAAAACAGGTGCAAAATCTGCGATCGCGTCGTTATGGTCTGTTGATGACGGTGGGACGCAGACATTAATGAATGAATTTTATTCTTTGTTATCTTCAGGAAAAATGACTAAAACTCTAGCTTTAAAAGAAGCACAAAAATTTCTGATCACTGGAAAATCATTCCAACCTTCCGAACCAGAAAATCAAACTACTAATCAACCTGTAAATTTTTCTGGGAATTTCACTCATCCTCATTACTGGGCACCATTTATCCTGATTGGTAATGGAATGTAGTTTGAGAATCTCCGCTTTAAAAATCACACAGGGTTTTCAGCATTTTCCTGATAAATTTGATGACTGAAGCTGCTTTGATGAGGAAAAATGGTGAATAAAACTAATTTTCTAATGAAATTCCTGGACTATATTGGAAATTAATAGAAAAAAATATATATATCTTTGTTTAATGAACAAATTATGACTAAAAACTTGTAACTAACAATCCTAGCTATTCTAAGAAACCCATTTTGCGATCGCTGCTATCTTTAAAACTAAAATATATTTTGAGTGTATTTATCTTGAATGCAATCTACCTGATTGATTAGAGGATTTTGGGTAATACCCGATCTAGCTCCTTACTTAGTCTGTTATTGGAAAGGCTGAACATCATAATTGACCGGCAATTCCCAATTAGCCTTCTAATCTTAACTTGAGAAACACACATTATTACGAGCGCTTTACTAGAGCTTGAGAAGATGCTGCTGGTAAAGGATGCTTGACAAGATTAGCAAGTTCTTGTAGCTGATTTACTGCTTCGGCACCTTCTAACTTCATTAATTCCCGATCGTCTCTCATTTCAGTCCAAGTAATTCCATAATCAGAAACCAAGAAACGAATCAAATGATTATCTCCTAAACTAACCATAAAAGATGCACTATTCATTTGATCGCCACAAGTATAGCAAGATGCAGGATAACCACGTCGCTCTAGAACTATTGCTAAAGCTTTCAGGTTCATTACAAGATCTTGAACAAATTGTCGATGTTGCTGTGCTAATCTCAAAAACACTTTTTTCCTCCAAACACCACTGTGCTTTTACTCTCTTTTATATTTTTTTTAGATTCTCTCATCAACTGGTATTGTAAACTATTCATTACAATTTCCAGATAAACTTAAAAAACTAAATTCATAAATTGACTACCTTGCTAAAGGTAGTGGATGCTAGCTGATCTTGCCGTATCAAAATATTCACTTTCAGAGCTAGATTTATCCGACAAGTTTTGCATCTTTAAGCTTTTCTTTACGAAATACTGTCAGATTGGATGCTTGTAATAATACAATCCGCTTTTAGAGTAGCTTATTTTTAATGCAAGTCAAGCTTAGGGTAATTACATATATGACCTATATTATTGATTAAGTACTAGAAAGCTTGCTTTTACTCATTCCAACGTATTATTGCTTGCTCATACGGGTATTTACTAGATAAATAAGAATTAATCTATTGCTACTTCTCATTGTAAATAGCGATATTCAGTAGATATCCACTTTAAGTCTTTTCGACCGCTTTAGGTCAGTAAAACTGTATTTAAAGTAGTGAATTATTAAAATTCAACCCTTATGGACATACAATTTCAAGCATTAAGACTCAATTCCGATGGCTTATCTAAAGACGATAGCTAATTAATGGCAAAGAATGTTGCCATTTCGGCAAGATTAATTATTAACTGGAATTGTTAATAATTATTAAATAAAATTTCTATTTCAATCTAATTAAAATAAATTAAAAAAAACGTAAGCCTTGATACATTCATATCTTACGCTTATCGTTAGATTGTCTCGGAGCACTTACAGTAATTGTAGTAGGTGTCAGACCTTTAGGATATCACAAAGTATCTTGTTTATCTTTGATATTGGATTGAACTGATTCTAGTATTGCCCCAACAATTATATTTGGATGTTTGCACATCAAAGTTGTTTAAGTTTCCAGGGTACAGAGAAATATCTATGAAGGTCTGTGGTATTCCCAATTGGGTCTACACACCATTTTCCATCACTTATCCTCCTGGGTCATTGTGACTTACAAACAAGGAGACAAAACCATCAATTCAGATTGTCTCCCTTTGCAGTATAAGAACAGTTAATATCAAACTAAAGTGAATCAGCCATAAATTTGCCACCAACCGAAAGATGGACCAATGAAGCGGATGATTATCCAACTAACTACCATTAAACCTATACCAATACCTGCCAAACGGTTAGCTAATTTGACTGATGTTTGAGCTTGGGATTTGGTAATAGGTATCCAAGGTAAAATCTTAGTCTCTTTTCCATATTCTTCTCCCAATACTTCTTTGCGACGTTTTGCCTCACCCATAACTAATAGCTCCCATGGAAAAAGCTTGTTCAAGCTGATAATAGCCCTTGTCCACATTGAGCGAGAAGAACTCGACCATAATGGAGAAAAGCACAATTTTATTTTAGCTGTATACATACAGCAATATTGTGTAGATTTTTATCTAAGATTTTGTAACTTCCCATATTCTTAAATAGACATCTCCAGAAAAGAATGTAAAGACATTAAATTTAACGTCTTTACGTAGGTTCAAGAAAGGCACGTATTTAATTTATGAAGATGTCTAATGAATTAAAGGTTTAAATAGATCGGCAAAAATACGAACAACTGTTTATTGTTAAAACTTTCGCATCAACCATCACTATCAGCCAGAAAGTTGTGTGGAAGTATACATACCTCCACACGAAATAGCTGTATAAAGAAGATTTTAAATTAGAATTTAAACACTGAAATTTTGAGTCCAGTAATAGTTATAGTTGACATTCCCAACATCATTATCTAGTTGATAGAAACCGATCCCAACTTCTCGATAATAAGGATTAAGAATATTCTTACGGTGTGCGGAACTCTGCATCCAAGAGTCAACTAATGCTTCAGCAGATTTGTAACCCGCAGCAATATTTTCTCCAATGTATGGCTTCGGATAGCCTAGATTTGTTGCACGCTCGACAATAGAACTACCACTAGAACTCCTATGACCAAAGAAATCATTTAATGCCATGTCTTGACTATGTGCTTGAGATATAGAACTCAAGTGAGTATTAAACTTCAAAGGCTCTAATCCAGCTTCCGTGCGTTTTTTGTTAGTTATATTTACTACATCCTGTATTAAATTACTTATACTGCTTGCTGCTGTGGGTGTTTGTGGTGTTATTGTTTCGGATACAGAAACTGTTTCCAGAACAGACAAGTCAAGATGATAATTTGTATAACCATTTGGAGTATTCAAGGAAACTTCTGCAAAAAAAGTACCGCTTCCTAAACCTTCAATATTTAGGTATTCGTTTGCTGGTCCCATATTCATGCTTTGGGCAATTAATCCTCCCCCGGACTCGAAAAGCTTTAGGTTGATATCATCATTCAAGCAGTTCGCAATCAAGTTTAGCCTCTTAACAGGATTCTCCAGAGTAAAGCTATAGATATCAGTTTGATCGTCATTACCAACCCCATCTCTAAATATTACTGATTGGGAATCAACAAAAATTTGACGTGCAGTCTCGAAGGTATTTCCTGCTGAGTCATTGATGATATAGTTACTGGCTGAACGACCTTCAGCTAGACCTGTTGTGGTGAAGTGTTCGTATGCTTGTCCGTAATTTAATCCTTGCTTCTGTAGATCGGGGTTGAAATCAAGATAATGTCTAGCATCAAAAGACTGTGAGAATTTCCTTCCTTCTAAAATCCCATAATTTTGTAGATGTTCAAAAGCTTCATGATTATTTAATTGTTGTAAGTCGCTATTGCTAGATCTATAAAAGTTCAAATCCACCATAGATGAAAAAGAGAGACCAGCATTTAAACCGAACTCTTGGAAGTGTGACCATGCTTGAGCATCATTTAAACCTCGCAAATCTGGATTTGCTGCACGGTAAAAATGCGCATCAAAAATATTAACTGACATAGGTGAATAGGGAACAAAAAATGGATAAACTTTGCTTATCTCGAGATAAACCTATGCCACGTGACTGATAGTCGTAAAACTGATATGTTTACAACTTAAGAAAAAATTAATTTTTCAAGTTGATATTATAGCGGCTTTGTCCGACGACTGTGCGCCCTCTTCTGCGTTGGTCTGTCCTGCTGCTGCCCCGTCGCTACCGGATTGCTGGCGGCTGACGGAGATCGGGT
>JBCCDM010000373.1:0-6507 GCA_039030795.1 Cyanobacteria bacterium P01_A01_bin.84 | reverse complement strand
TCCTATTCATGATAGTCATTGCAATAATTGATACTCGTTATTTTATTTTTCTATATCCAATGGCATAATTTTCTCAAATAAATTTTTTGCTTATTTATTTGTTTTAGAATTATGCATTCTAGCTATAATCATAGTTAGAAAAAAATATAAGCTGTTATTAAGTACTAACGAGGAATCTACTGATTCTCGATGATTAAATTATTAGTTTAATATCGACATATGGGGTGAATATCCTACAGAGGAATAACCTTTCAAGTGATTCGAGTAAATAACGGTAAAATTATTCAGGTGTCTCTCAAAGAAAAATTAGCGACAAATATTTAAACACTTGTGCGATCGCTTTAATCTTACTTAAGGCTAAGGTAGAAGTTTTGAGAATTTGTCAAAACAGAACTATAGTCTGGGACATTTTTTGTAAAAATGAAGGGCATTCATTCTGCTAGCAGGTCACGCTGATGCTGATAAGCACAGTTCTCCGAAATCGCTACAAAGTTCTCAAAAAGTTGGGAAGTGGCGGGTTTGGCGATACATTTTTAGCCGTTGATATGGACTTACCAGGCAACCCGAAATGTGTTGTCAAGCATCTTAAGACTAAAAATACCAATTGCACAGTTCTGAAAATTGCGAAAAGGCTATTTGAGCAAGAGGCAGATGTTCTCTACCGTTTAGGTAAGGGTCACAGTCAAATTCCAGAACTGTTTGCTCACTTTGAGGAAGAAGATGAATTCTATCTGGTACAGGAGTATGTGGATGGACAAGACTTAACCAGTGAAATTAAGCCACATCAGCCTTTAGACGAAGCTTTAGTTGTCAAACTTCTCCGGGAAATTCTAGAAATTTTGGCATTTGTTCATAAGAACAATGTTATCCATCGGGATATTAAGCTTAGAAATATTATGCGTCGTCGAGATGGCAAAATAGTGCTGATTGACTTTGGGGCAGTCAAAGAAATCAAAGGATTGGCAACAAACTTTGATGGTGATGTCAATTCTACAATGGTAATTGGCACTCCTGGTTATATGCCTTCAGAGCAAGCTAATGGTAAACCTAGATTGTGCAGCGATGTTTATGCTGTTGGAATGTTAGGTATTCAAGCTCTCACGGGATTATCTCCTCGGGATCTTCCATTAGATCCTAATACCGGGGAAGTGATGTGGCAAGATAAAATCAATATTAGCGATAAGTTAGCCGGGGTGTTAACTAATATGGTGCGCTGTAATTTTTCTCAGCGCTATCAGACCGCAGGGGAAGCTCTACAAGCGATTAAATCTCCTGTCCCTGTATTGCCAAAGTCTCATCAGCAAAGGAAAACAAATTCATCAACGGTGTCTGCACCGAAAGGATTTTTTTATCAAAGTATTAAGATATTTAGTTTGCTGGCGATCGCAGGGGCTGGTTTTAGTGTTGCGATGTTTAAAGGAGAATTTTTTCAAGTTCCCTTTGATGGGGGTAAATCAGTTAATGATAAAAATTTAGTTAACCAAGAATCAAAGCCAACTCTGGTACCAACTTCTGTTCCACCGGTTGTCAAAAGTCCTCGAAACCGAGTCATATCTCCATCATTTGTACCAGAAGTTAGAAAACCGTCTCCTGAAAAGCCAGCTATTCCCAATCAGGTTGACTATAGTAAGGAGCAGTTTCAAGCATCACCACAGAATAAGGAAACCACTCCGACAGTCATCAGCAGTCCAAAGAATAATCAAAGTAATACTCAATCTAATACTCAATCTAATAATCAATCTAATAATCAATCTAATAATCAATCTAATAAATTTGTTTTTCCAAGCTTACCTAAAATAGAGATATTTCAAAAAAATAGACCGAAAGAAACCGTTGTAGATGAAGATAAGAAGCGACCTTTCCTTTTTCCTAACTCAGAAGAGAAAAAGAATAATTCAACTGTAAAACCTCAGACTACACCAGAAGCTACAAATAAACCTTCTTCAACTGAAGAAGGTAAAAATAATCCATCACATTCTCCTGCTAATGGAGGAGAAAAACAAACAGATTCTTCTCCAACTTCACCCGATACTCCTGCGATTGAATCTGAACAGGAATTACAAGATTATCCTGAAACCCCTGCTATTGAGAAAAACGGTTTCGGTATTTTCCAAGATAAAGAAACTTCACCTGAGAATAAAGAAGAGAGAGAAAATTCTACTCAACCTCAAAGTCAAGTTTCTCCTTTAGCGACTCCAAATAGTGATAAGAATCAATCAACTGATTCTCATACAATCTCAGATGATGATGCTGAAGAAACTTTCCCTGTGGAAGAAGGTAGTCCTAAAGAAGTAGCTTCACCTCAAACATCAGGAGAAAAATCCAAAAAACCAAAGAACAGACCTTCTGTATTCCCGGTAGAGAAAGAAAAACTTAGCGATCGCAAAGTAATTTTCCCCTCAAATTCAATCGAAAAAGAAACCAAGTTACGCGATCGCGATAAGTTATCTCTTCCCACAACTCATAATTGTGGAAGTAAACCGACTCCTTCACCCAAAGACAGTTATCCTGTGGATTCAGTCAACAAAATTACTTCATAATTTGTCAAGTTAAAGGAGAGTTAATTTCAGGAATCTCAGCTAATTCAGTAAAGATAAATCATAAAAATTGTAATAAATAAAAAATACTCAGTATTTATATATTTCAGAATGGTATTTCCGACCCCCTAGGACTGAAATTCCCAATTTTATATACAATTTCTTCTTAGTTAAAATTTTTTATATATTTTTTTGTGAATTTTATGACGGTTGCTAGATTACTCCTATGCGAATTTTAGTATTTACTCATACATTGAAGAAGTACCTTTTGTATAGGTAAATCCGAGCTATGAATAGAAAATGGAAGTCTCTGATTCTTTCCGCTAACTGGATATTGATTTCGGTTGCAACCACTATTATTATTATTTTTACTCAGCCAAAGGATATAGTTTCGGCACAGGAACCTGCCGTTATTATCAGGACTGAGAAAAAGTCACCGGTTGAAACTGCTGAAGATAAGCAAAATCCAGAAATTAATACAGAATCAGAATCAGAATCAGATTCTGATTCTAATGCCAATATTAACGATAAAGACAAGTTAGAAGAGATTAGTGAGGATGTATCTGATGAAATAAAAAAACCCGAAGGAAGTTCTGATACAAATGATCAAAAACAGTCTGAAGAGAAATCAGAGGAAACAAAACTAAGTCCAGAAGAAATTGCTCGTCAAAATAAATTAATCGCAGCTGATAAGCTTTATCTTTCTGGTGAAATTGCAGCAGCAGAAAAATTATATAAACAAGCAAAAAAACCTTTTACAACAGCCACAACAGCGAAAGAACGTAAAGAAGCAATAACTGAGATTGACAAACTTTCTCCCGCAGGTAAAGTATATTGGCGAGAATCTACAGCCGGAATTACTAATAACCTCGAAACTAGAACTTTAGTACCTTTAAAACTGTTAGTTGAACAGTATCCAGAATTCATCCCAGGTCATATAAGATACGCTCAAGCTCTAGAAAAATACGACCGAGAGAAAACTGCTTTAAAAATATTAGAAAGAGCTACAACTTTATATCCCAATCAACCTAATCTAGTTGAAGAGAGAATCAAAGCTCTAGGGGAAGCAAAAAAATGGATGGAAGCATCCCTTGCAGCTCGTCAGTTTGCTATTCTTAACCCCAAACATCCCCAAGCAAAAGAATTTCGATTATCTGCGGATGAAAACCTCAAACGTTACAAACGTCATATTAAAAGAGAAATTCGTGGTAATGCGATCGCTAACGTAATTACTGGTGCATTAGGTTACGCCGTCACTGGTAGTTTACTAGGACCATTTTCGGCTTTAGATTCCACTTTACTATTACTGAAAGGGGAAAGAGCAATTGGGGAATCTGTTGCAAAGCGAGCCAAAAAGAAAGAAAAATTATTAGTTAAAGATGAAGCTATCAACAACTATATCAATGAAATTGGACAGAAACTAGCTAAAGTCACCGGTCGAGATGAATTTAAATACGAATTTTTTGTTATCCCCGACGAAAATCTGAATGCATTTGCCCTTCCTGGAGGTAAAATCTTTCTTCATGCAGGAGCGATCGCTAAAACCAACTCGGAAGCGGAAATTGCTGGACTCATCGGTCATGAGTTAGCTCATACAGTGCTTTCCCATGGATTTCAACTAGTCACTCAAGGTAATTTAATTTCTAACGTCACTCAGTATTTACCATTAGGCGGAACCGTGGGTCAAATATTGACGTTTAACTACAGTCGCAGAATGGAAAAGCAAGCCGATATTTTGGGAACCCGAATGATTGCCGCATCCGGTTATGCCGCTGATGGCTTACGCAACCTGATGGTAACGCTAGAAAAAGAACAAAAAAGAAAACCCCCCAAATGGCTTTCCTCTCACCCAGGAGGAAGCGATCGCGTTGATTATCTAGAAGAAATGATTACCCAGAGTAGTTATAACCGCTATGTATATGAAGGTGTAGAAAAACACTTAGAAATTCAGAAAATAGCCAAACAAATACTCAAAGAAGAAAAAGAAAAGAAGAAAGATAGAAAGGACGAAAAGGAAGAAAAAAGGAAAAAGACCGAAGAGAATGAATCAAAAAAATAAATTTCACGTCACTTAAATTATCAACTCTAAGCGCGAATTTTCCTTGTGAGGATGCTTTATGTCATTGAAAACCCTCAAGTTAGTCTTCTTTAGTAGCCTGAGTTTATCTTTATTACTTAGTAACTCTTCAGCATTTGCTCAATCTGATGTTGACGGAGTCGTTGTTCCAACGGGTCCATCCACTTCCACACCAACTGACTCTTCAAGACCAAGTGATTCCAATACAACTCCTACTAGAAGTAGAACTGGAACTTCTTCTGTACCAGTTAAAACAGCAACCCGTTTTAGCTGTCAAAACTATGAAGGAGAGTATACCGTTATGTATCAACCTGAAAGTCAGCCCAGTCAATTCTTTGCTTGGGCAACTCCTAGAGCTTTAGGTGGTGGCTGGGATCGCATCAGACGCTGTAATACAATTGCTGAACGTTTAGAAAGTTATCGTCCTGATGGTTTAGTAGAAATGCGTACATCTACAGCGAATGGTTACAATATACTTTGCGTAACTAGTGAAGCTGTCCCATCTTGTAGAATTGTTTTAACAGTTCCACCAGAAAAAGATCCCTTTGAAGTACGCAATAGCGTTTTCCAAAACCTAATTACTGCTGATAACGGACAGCAAACTACTGGTGTTAATACATACACTAGAAATGGTTCCGGTGGCAGTATCGAACAAATTTTAAATACTGGAAGGGAATTACTTGGTACTAAAAAAACCAATGCAGTTTCAGAAGACAGTATTAAGCTGAAATATTTCCTTGACAAAAAAGATGGTGGTAATGGAAAACTTCTCAGTAATGGAGTTACTATTCGTAAAGCTCAACCAAAAAAGAAACCACAGGGTTTGAGATTGAATACTGATGGTTTACGATAATTTTTAAGAATAATTGTAGGTTGGGTTGAGCCATAGCAAAACCCAACATTTGGCGTTGATAATGTTGGGTCTCTCTGATGAGAAGCTGCTACTTAAACCGTCTTTACAGAAATTTATTTTGGCAGATCCCAATTTTACAACAAGCCTGCAGGAGCTAGACCTGGAGCCAAATTTAGAACTGTAATTTAGTTTGTCTAACGGGACTTAGACATTTTTTTGGGTTAAAAAAGCCTCAAAGCTTTATATGTCAATAGCTCTAAATCGAATTGATTATTTTCTTGATATATCTGGGTTTGGGAGATTTTTTAGGCTTTGACGTATATTTCTTGCCCTGACTGTTTTTGAGGCTTTTTTATCTTTGTTTTTTGTCTAAGTCCCGTTAATACCATTTCTTTATAAAGATGCACTGAATTGAGCCCACTGAGGTGGGTTTCGTAACTGGAGTTACACTCAGCCTTCTAGGTTAGGAGTGATTTAGCCTATTCTCCGCCCAGGATTGGTATAACTACTTATTATGTGTATGCATATATTTGTATATGGCGGCAATATTACGAGCATCATCAATACCTCGGTGATGTCTACCTTTCAACTCCATTCCTAAGTAATCAAGAGCACCTTTCATTCCAAAAGGTCTAGAGGTTTTTAAATACTCTGAAAATTTTTTCTTAATATTTATATGTTCAGAAAAAGGATTTTCTAAATTGTGGAGCTTACAATCTTGTCGAAACTGTCTTCTATCATATTCTCCCCAGGAACAGAAAATATAATCAGGAAATGATATTAACCACTCTTTAAAATTAGACATTGCTTCAGGAAATTTTGGCGCTGTATCAATATCTTTTTGAGTAATACTAGTTAGTTCAGTACAGAAATTTGTCAAAATAGGATTAATTATGGGTTGAATAAACTGCTGGAACTCTGCATCTATTTCCCATGTGTAAGTATTAAGCATCACCGCACCAATCTCAATCATTTCCATCTGATTACTGCGAATACTTTTGTCATTTGAGCAGGTTGCTTCTAAATCGATGATTAAATAG
>JBCCDM010000372.1:0-6538 GCA_039030795.1 Cyanobacteria bacterium P01_A01_bin.84 | reverse complement strand
CTTTATTGTTTGCAGTTTCTTGCTAAACAGCAGTTTTACACCTACACAGTTTACAACTTTATTTTTCCTTAATTGTAAATGTCAACGTAATATCAAGGCTTTAGGATACCTGTCAGTTTACAACTTTATTGTTTGCTTACAGCAATAATTAAAATTCTAATTCTTCCTGGTTGTAACCTTCATCTATTGATGTTGATGTGTCTTTTTTTTCTGTAGCTGTTTGTTCTTGAGTTTCTTCTTTCCATTTTTCTTCATCAGGATTATAAAAATCATCAACCCAAGCATATCCTTCAGTTATCATTTCCTCTGGAGTCATTCCAAGAGAAAGTTGGCTAATGTTTGGGTAGTGTAGCTCTTGTGATTGAGTATCCATTATTTTTACCTATATAAAAATCACTGTGATGTCTGTTTGATATGGATTTAAGTCTCGAATATTTTGATACTAAAACTAAACAGTATGTGGGAGTGAAACAAAAATTAACTAATTCTCTTGCACAATATTTATTTCCTGAAACTAAGTTTAGCATTGGTATAGCTTATCCGTCAGGGACAACACCATCAGATTTGGAGGAGGAATTTGAGGGTATGAGTCTGCAATTCTCGTCAGGGGAGAAGATGTTCTTTGCTGACAATCCGGATATTCGTTCAAAGTTGTACCCCAATTCTTCAGATGGGGCAGCTTACCCCCTAGCTTTTACACCTTGTTTAAGTTTTCATGAATTACATAATGTGAGAGTTTTGGTTGTTGATGATGTAACGGGTGAAAACGGAGATGTAATTAATAAGGATAATGCTAAACAATTAGTTGGTGATTGTAAAGGTTTAATAGATTCCTATTTTGCAAAAGCTAATAATATAAAACAACGCGCTTTTCAATTTAGGCTTGGTATCAAACCTCAAGAAGCAAGTCCGGTTATGCGTATTGCTAAGGGTACCCTTGCACCCTCTATCTTAGATAGGCTTGGAGAATCTTCTTTTTCTATAAGTGGTAGTACAACAGATGATACTTTCCGGGCAAAATTTGGTTATGACATGGTACTGGCTACTTCCTCCTTTAAAGGCAGAAAAGACAAGGATTCAATTAAACCAGGAGAATATATACTTGATATTGGCTTGGGTGTAAAGTCAATCGCTTCATATAGGGAACATAGTCTAGGAACACAAGTTTTAGTTAATTATCCAGAAGCTGTACAACAAGAAATTCTCCCTATAATTAAGAAACAAGCAGAAAAACTTGCTTTCTGCCAACAAGAACCGATACGTATGGTAAAGCGATATATTGAAACATATGAGCGACGTAAAAAACTTGCAGCCAAAACCTTAGAATTAGATTCAAAGAAAGAGTCAGATATTTCAGAAAAATTTTCTATTTTTGACAATTTGAATTCTGGTAATCAAAGCCAGGACAATCAAGATGATGAGAGTTTTTTAACAGAGCAAAAAGACTTATTAATTTACTCACTTTTAAAAGCGGATAATCAAGGCTTTAATCAGCTTACCGAACATCCTAAAATAATTTCAGAGCTTCAAGACTTTGTAAGGAAACAATGGTTGGAAATCGCAACTGGACGTTCTATTAAATTTACATCTGGATTAGCTCAACCTAGTTTATATCTAGATAAAGACGAAATTTGTGTTCCATATCTAAATAATGGAGAAGAAGTTATAGTAACTCGTTCTCCTCTAATAAATTCCAATGGTGTAATTACATTAAAAAATAAACACCTTCCTTATACACAAAATGGATGTGTTTATATTCATCCTAAAACTGCAATGGACAATATGCAGTGTGACTTTGATGGTGACTTACTTGCTTTTGCACCTTCAAGTCAGTTTCCTATACTAGCAGCAGAGGTAAAACACAATAACCTACCTTCTAACAGATATCCTGACATCGTAAAAAAAGCCAAAGTTCCGTATCAAGGAACATTTGCAGAAATTGTCATAGGAGCAATGGAGAACAAAATTGGAATTATTGCCAATGAAATTCAGAAGAATATCGCATTGCAATGTGAAATGAATGCAATACCTAAATCTGAAATAAATGATTATAGACAGCAAGTATTAAAGCATTTTAATAAGGTATTGCAACAAAATAAACAAGCAGATTTAGAGATTCCAGAATACATAACAGATAAAATACAACAAGTTATCTCAACAAATATAGAAATAAATGACACTACACAAGTTGAGCAGCAGTTGGAGCAAATAAAGAATATATTATTTGATTGCGTAGCTCAATTAGGTAACGAATTGCAAGTTGCAGCAGATGGACCCAAAAGTGCTTTACGCCCAGATGATAAAATCATCAAATATTGTCAAAAAATTACAGCTTACAAAGAAGTTGAATGGTTAACTGACAAGAAAAACCCGGAAGCTTTTACTCATCGAGGTATTAAAAGTAATGGTTATAGTCCGATTGATTTAATCGCTCAACAAACAAATCAGATTTTTGAGCAGAATCAACTTGTTGCTAGACCTGTTGAACAATTTAGAAAGTTGTATTCTGATATTGAATGTAATAGTAATTTTCATACATTAGCTAAAGAAATAAAGGATTGTTATAACTCTAAGATTAGACAACGCATTCAACTTGAGGAATGGAAGAAAGTCGAACATGGTCCTTATTTGGTAATCACTTCTCCCTCAAGCGGAAAACAATTAGAAATTACCAACTTAATCAAGTTTAAGATGGCTAAAAACCCAGATTTCTGGAAGGCTTCGGAATTAAATATCAAAATAAAATCAAGTCCCGCGAATATATTGATGCCACATACTTTCGAGGCTAGTGTTCTTTCAAAAAATTCTAATGGGGAATTAATAGATACAACCATTGGTACAATTAGCATGAAATCAATAAAAGAACATGACCTTAAGTCTGGGATGATAATAAAACAGGGTAAAGTTAAATTCCACTTTGGAATTAGCAATGATGCAATTGATGCTCTAAAGCAACAAACCAAAGAATACGTTGAGTCAATTAGAAATAGTACACCAGATAATGAAAAGCTACACTTAGCAGCAGCAATTCATGATGTTAGTCATACCCCGGATAATAAAAACTACTCAGGATTGAAAAGAGCAAGTGTTTCATTTGCTATTTTTCCTGAAGTAGTTATCGAACAATTAAAACAACTACAATTCACTCAAATGAGAGCCATTGGAATTCAATTCAATGAATTTGCTCATCAAAGCTTTAGTGGTGAAAAAGTCGCAATTGAATTTGAAGATGATGTTAATCCCCGTGACCCTAGTAAAAATGCACGTTGGATAAAAGTAGAAGGGAAAAAATTAGGATTAATTGACGCGCGATCGCCGAACTTAATTTCTGGTTGTAAAGCTCTGGCGAATATTCATTCTCCTCCTAGTAATAGCATTATTGCTAGTAGTCTGAGAAATCCTCAAAATCAGTTGAAGATTGATAGTGTAAATAAATACGCTTTTGCATCTCATCAATGGAAGGGTGAGGCAACATATATTACTTTTGATGTAGAACAAACTAATTCAGGTAAAGTACCAAGAGTATTTGCCTTGATGAATGATAGGGTTCTAGGAGTAGTTAATAAGCAATCAATTAATTTTCTGAAACAGCAACTCAAAGGAAAAAGTTTACAGGGACTGAAGATAAAAGCTAAACTTGATAATGCTCCTGTGAGTTATGCAGATATTATTATTGACTCTGATAGCGTTAAATTTTCTGAAGTAAAGAAACACCAGGAGAAAGAAAAATCTCCTGAGTTAAAGGTAACGTCTGATAAAAAAAATATTTGTACAGTAGCATTCTTTGCTCCACCAGTTACACAGCAGTTTCAAGCAAGAACTGGTCAAATGATGAGCAATATGCTTAAACGTGCAGTTGACCGTGCTGTGGAGAATAGTTTTAGTGTAGTAGAGTTTGTTGATATTTCTACAGTCTCCGATAAATCTCCTTTAATTGCCCAGACGTTACATCAGTTACAGGAGTACAGAAAAGATATTAATGTTGAGTTTATTGGTACTAAATCTTTAGAAGAAGGTATGAGATTGTTAAAGAAACCTTCAGATATTGCGATAGGAGTAAAGAGTATTGCTACTAATGGGATGATTGAAGTTTTAGCGAATCAGGGTAAAGTTGTTGCAGCATATGTTCCAGAGACTGGAGATTTTGATAGACGTAATTTACCTAGACTTGAGAAGAAACACGAAATGGAGCGCCAATAAGTAGTGTGACTTTACCGATATCATGACTAAATGTTGAATCATAAGAAAGACGCTGGGTTTCCCGCATACCGCGTATTTCTTATGAGTAGCCGTGGTTATGGCTGCCCTTAGTAAAACGTCTTCACTCGTGAAGGTGAATTAGTAACAGCTAAAAACGTAAGTTTCTTTGTATCCAACCTCAACCGAGAAATAGGAATTGATGAAGCAATCTCTTGCGACCGCTTTCCAATCAATGTAAAATGTGGAGATGTTTAACTTTTCAAGCTTTTGAATTGTTCCGTTGTCTTTCCACATTTGATGAACAAAATCTTCCTCATCTTCGTATTCGCCTAAGTAGCGGTCTTGAAAGTCTTCTTCTGTAGCATCACTATCATAATGTTGATAATAAACTGCGTAAGCTTTGCCATGTTCTGTAAGTAATTGTGCTAATTCTGAGACTTTTTCTATATCTTCGTATTCACTAAGCTTTATTCCTTCCCAGCATTCATAATCATGTATTGCCCATTTGTCACAAGGTTTTATATCTGCCATTGGCGACCATGAAAGCATCCATTTAACGTCGTCTAAAATCTCTTCCGGTTCCTGGGTAGCATCAATGTATAAACCGTGTAGATATGCGTTGTTATAAGCACTCAAGCAAGCTACATAAATTTTGGGAGTGTTTTCGTCTGTGCATTCCCTTTCATTTCTGGGAAATGGTAACGGACATTTTAAACTAGCATTAAAAGTTACAGGTTTTATTTGGGCTAAAGAAATAGCTAAATCTATAGCTCTTGAGTCTGCGTTTTGAATAAATAAAATATTGTCTAAACGCTTAGCATTGTAAAGCTGTTCTTCTACAGATACAGCATCTTGTTCTGAATCAAATACTATCTTCATGGTCGAATATTATTTATTAAATGAGGAGAAAGGGCAGTTTAAGAAGACTTGCCCTAGGTCTTAAAAATTAGCTGCTGGTTTGTTTAATCAGCAAATAAATCTTTGATTTCACAGTTGTGCTGGTAATCGATTTCTAACTTTTGCAAATCTGTATCTACAACTAAGTTTTTCAATTCTTGAATAATTTCTTGCACATGGTTTTCATCGCTGACACCTGAATAGTAAATTTTGATGAATTTGTCAGCTTTGGTGATGAATTGCTCTAAATCAGTAACGAATATCTGCTCTGAATCTATTACTTGGATCATTATTTTCTCCTATTAACTATATGAAGCGCTTTAGTACTCGTTTGGAAGCATTAGAACTTTTTCAACCAGATAAAGTTTGATATGGCTTAAGGGAAAATCTGTATAACCAATTTGTTGCCTTAACACTTCTTGATCCGTGTCCCATTCACAAATCAAAACACCCAAGTTATCTTCGACTTGCAAGCGCCAAATTTGGAATTCTTGTAGCAAAGGGTTGGAGAGAAAAGTCTTGGTTTGATGTGAGGCGATTGCGTCTAATAACCAATAACAGTTTGCTTCTTGGGCTAAATATTGGGCACATAACGGTATATTTCAAGCCTAGCCAGTGTTTATAAAGAATGCTTGAGCCACAAAACTGATTTAGTTCTACTGTTATTTCTTTTGCCGTTTTCATAAGAAAATCCCTAAATCTTCACAAATTAAATGGCGTTAGCCATGGGGAATTTAGGAACTTCTGGGCAGTAGGCAGTGGGCAGTAGGCAGTGGGAATGAGTAATGAGTAATGAGTAATGAGTAATGAGTAGGTGGGAACAAATATAACTATGTAACATATTGTAAATAGCGCCTTTACTCTTGCCCCGACTGCCTACTGCCCACTGCCTTTTAAGTACCTCACAAAGATGAAAAAGGCTGTAAGAAAGATAGTTGGTAGATGAATACTTTCTCAAATGCTGTATTATGCACAGAGCAATCATCCCAGACGATAATAGCTATATAGTGTTAACTTCAATACTCAGTGAACAGTCTATCCTGGGATAGAGTAATGAGTTTGTGTGTCACACACAGATACAAAGTATTATTTATTCTACTTAGTCTAAATATAAATAAGTAATTATTTGAATTTTTAGCTTATAAATAATACAAAAAATAAATTTCATATACTGAGAACTACGTATTAATACGTAATAATTATTTTATTAGGTTATAAAAGTGCATATTCTTTCATCGTAGAAAAAAGTAATTTTTATTTATTTCGGTAGGACGATTAAAGGGTGGTTTATTTCGAGGTATTACAGATATAGGAATACGGGAGATGTAATTGTTTGCTATGTCTTTAAACCTCAGAGATGATTTCAATTATCAAAGACATTATTCGTTTGTTGTGCCAATATCTTCAAGGAGATTAATAATTTCTGCATTTGGGATAACGG
>JBCCDM010000371.1:0-6673 GCA_039030795.1 Cyanobacteria bacterium P01_A01_bin.84 | reverse complement strand
GTTGTCATTCACGACATTTTTTTGCCCAATCCCACTATTTATAGGAAGTTTGAAGTGTTACTCAATTTTTGGTTTTGGCGCCAAAATCAATGTTAATACCAAAAAAATGCCAAAACTTGATTGATCACTACAAAATATTACTTGTGCCCTTTTCACAATTGCTTGTAACTTGTAAGCATCTTTTGGTTGAGAGGTCATAACTAGGAGTTCGTCACCCCTTATACCATGAAGAATTACTTCAGTGGCTCTTAAAATACCTGAGCTCAGACTAACTATTCCAATACAACTATCCCTTGGCAAACCCTTAACAATATCAAACTCCTTAGCATAATCGTAGATATCAAGAGGGATTACTCTTACAGCTTTAGGGGCAGCGATCGCTTCCGCTTCAGCAATAAAATAGCGGCTTGTAACTACAGTTCCTGAAGGAGTTTGATCTAGTACAGTTGTTAATTCTTCCATTGATACCAACTGTACGGGTATTTGTAGGGATTCTTCTAATTCATATACCATTAACTCTCCTGCTCCCATATCCATCTCTGGCACTGCCACAAGCACCCTTGCGCTACAACGCAAACGCCAGTCCATCTCCGCTAAAAATATTTCACGGGCTTCGTTAAGGGAGCAGCCTTGAGAAAGTAACTGGTCTAGTGCTTGCTGTACTACTTTACACGCATCTGGACGTTCTTTAAGGATAGGAGATTGCAATCTGCTACCACCCTCATGACCTTGAGCCCGTACATAGATTCCAGAACCAGCCAAACTTTCAACAAATCCATCTTCTTCTAATTGTCGATAGACCTTGCTAATTGTGTTCCGATGCAGCCCTGTCTGCATTGCTAAAGCCCTGGTACTTGGAAGTTTATAACCAGGTGGATATTGCCGAGAGGCGATCGCAAAACGAATTTGGTTAAATAATTGGGTAGATGCAGGTATTTCACTATCTGGCTGGATACGGAACTGAATCACTACAAAATCTCCTTAAGTACTATTAATGATATAAAAGCAGCCGTAAATATTACCTGTTAAATATTTTATTTATATATTGAGATATATTGAGATATATTGAGCTTTATCAGTTAGGAATTTTTAATGCATTGGTTCCTTAGCGATCCATAATTTAATTGGAGATAACTTTTAGTCACAATGATTTTGACGACTAGTATTGCAAGAGAATATTAAGTGCAAGTGTTTACACTTAACTAAAATATCTATTATGGAAGTAGCTTTTTAAAAACACAATCAAGATAAAATACGTATTTTCTCCATAATTGATAGAAACACTCTGCCCCAAAAACTCTTTTGAAATGCAAACTCAACTTTATCTCCAATAATCGCACTAGCAGAAATTATTATGACAGAGCGAGCAATAGATACCACAATAGTTCAACTTTCTCAAACCAATTTACAAATATCTGCCTATCTAGCAAAGCCGAAGTCTCCAGGAAACTACCCAGGTATTGTAGTACTGCAAGAAATATTTGGAGTAAACTCTCATATTCGTGAAGTCACAGAACGAATTGCTCGTGAGGGTTATGTAGCGATCGCACCAGCTCTATACCAACGTATTGCTCCCAATTTTGAAATTGGCTATACCCCAGAAGATATTGAAATCGGTAAAAAACATAAGATACAAACTTTGGCATCTGAATTACTTAGCGACATTCAATTAGCTATTGAGTACCTAAAAAAATTACCAGAAACTACAAAAGATAAATTTGGTTGTATAGGTTTTTGTTTTGGCGGTCATGTAGCATATCTTGCATCTACTTTAAATGATATTCAAGCTACTGCGTCTTTTTACGGAGCTGGTATTACTAACAGCACCCCTGGAGGTGGTGATACTACGTTAAGTCTTACCCCAAAGATTAAAGGTACAATTTATACTTTTTTTGGTATGGAGGACGATAGCATTCCCCAAGAACAAGTAGACCAAATAGAGGCAGAATTAACGAAATATAATATTTCTCACAAAGTCTTTCGATACGATGGAGCAGATCACGGTTTTTTCTGCGACCATAGAGGCAGTTATAATCCGAATGCTGCTGCTGATGCGTGGAAAAAAGTTAAAGAATTGTTTAGCAAACAACTAAGCAGTTAGTTAGAACTACTAGAACCCCACACAATGCCCCTAAATTTTATTTATAGGGGTAGTCATGTAGCTAATTTATATGCCTTCGGCAGGCTAATGCTCAATAGTTAATGGCTTATTTGAGAAATTTGCAATTAGCAAGAGACTATTGACAAATCAAAGTTTATTTTCTAGTGTCATGAATTTGGAAGCGAAAAATTCTCAAACTGCCTCTTCATCTTTCACAATGGAAGATTTTGTGAAAGCTTTGGACGAACACGACTATCAGTTTCAAAAAGGTCAGGTAGTGCGTGGAAGAGTTATTCAAATAGAGCCTGAAGGGGCTTTTGTGGATATTGGAGGCAAATCTTCTGCTTTTATCCCTCGAACTGAGGCTTCTTTGAAGAATATCACTGATTTATCAGAGGTACTAACACTACAAGAAGATTTAGATTTTTTGATTATTAGAGAACAAGATGCAGAAGGTCAAGTAACACTTTCTCTCCGACAGTTAGAAATTCGCAGTATCTGGGAAAAACTTGCTAAATTACAGGAAAGTTCTCAAACAATATCGGTAAAAGTCATTAATGTTAATAAAGGTGGCTTGACTGTCAATATTCAAGGTTTAAGAGGTTTTATTCCGCGATCGCATTTGCTCGAACGTAATGATTTAAACTCTCTGATTGGTCAAACTTTGACGGTAAGTTTTTTGGAAGTCAATCCCGATAATCGCAAATTAGTGCTTTCTCAACGTTTAGCAACTAGTTCTGCAACTTTCAGTTTATTAGAGATTGGGCAACTTGTAGAAGGGAAAGTTACAGGTATCAGACCCTTTGGTGTATTTGTCGATTTGGATAGTATCAGCGCACTACTACACATCAAGCAAATTAGTCAAAAATTTATTGAAAATTTGGACAATTTATTTCAAGTAGGTCAAACTGTTAAAGCTGTGATTTTAGACCTGGATGAAGGTAAAGGTCGTGTTGCTCTTTCTACAAAGATTTTAGAAAACTTTCCTGGGGAAATTTTAGAAAATATGGATGAAGTGATGAACTCAGCTGCATCACGGGCGGAAAGGTCAAAAAATAAGTCTTCTGAGTAAAACATTCTTTGAATAAGAAATCTTTTTTTTGATTAAGATAGGGAGTCGGGATAAATGGAGATTAATTCATTCTTCATTCCCGGCTTTTCAACTAAAGTATTAAGCTGTGGGGGCATTTAATTTGTATATTTATAATTACATTAGCGAATACTAAAAACTCTTGTGTTTAATCATCTACGTTTTGAGACATTTCTAGTAAGGTGAAATTCCTGCAACGAAGAACCGAACGCACAGGGCGAAACGACTAGACGAGCCAGTAACGGCAGGATGTTGAGCGTATCTAACTGACATTGTGATGGACTCGGAAAGCATAAAAATCATCAAGTAAGCGCAATTATAGTATTGTTAAATAGCTACTTTGAGCGTCTAGAGGGATATTTGACTATTCCTTTCAAGAGAGTCTTAAAGAATCTGCGGCTCTTTAGAGAGCAGAGTATCAAGACAGCTTATCCCAGGTTTTATAATAGTTTTTCAGTTAATGATTAACTACTAATTCTCGCAAACTTTCTAAAGTAGATTGATTGAATGCAAATTCAATTGACTCTAATAATTTATCCCAACTGCACAACATTGCTTTGGAAGTCTGGTGAAATTCACAAGCATAAAATTGTGCCCACCATTGAGGAGCTTGCTTATTATAGGTAGAGTCTTGCTGAAATCGCCAACGTCTACGCCATTTCACAAATTCAACTTTACTTGGTGGTGCGACTCCTAAAATAGGTGGAAAATCCGCATAACTGACAAACTTGCTTACACCTTTGGCGTGAACATAAACTATATACTGCCAACATTGAATTGTGTAAATATTTTCCCACTCAATGTCGAACATTAAACAAATAGCTTCTTCTGTTACAAATCGGGCTAGTCTGTGGACATTTAGCGACTTATGTACAATCTTTGATTCCCTAACAAAGGATTTTTTAAAGTTCAGTGATGATAACATGGTAAACACAACCCTTGGAACAAATTTTCAAGATTAAAACCCAATTGCTTAAAATACTTGAAAATTGTTTAGGGTAAAAGCATTATTTTGTGGACATAGAAAGATATTAAACGACTAATATAAGTCACTTGTCAAGTGTTTATGGGAATGGTTCGGTTGAAGATTCGAGAGTTTGCTGCTCAGAAAGGTTGGTCTCTCAAAGAAGTGTCCGATCGTTCTGGAGTAGTATATAGCACACTCCGAACCTATGCGCGATCGCCTGGACTGGCAACAGTTGACTTCACTGCCATAATAAAACTAGCAAGAACTTTTGATGTAATGATTGAAGATTTAGTAGAAGTCGTTCAAGAGTAGAAATTTAGAAATCTACATTCCCAATTACCCATCCCCAATATCTCGTTTTGGTGGACGCTTGTAGGTAAAAGTAAAAGTATCTCCACTTTCAATAACTGCTTGCATTTCATTATACATAGGATAATTACCTACACCACTTAAATTAGCCCAACCCCTACTTCTAGTTAAAGCGACAAATAATTGATTACGTAGGTTGATATCGCTCTCATTACGAGCTATATTCTCAAACCCAACAACATAAACCATATTGGCTTCATTTCCTTTTGCACGAGGAACCCGGGATACAGTTACAGCATCTTTATGCCAAAAAACATTAGGTTGACTATCTTGCCATTCAAATCTTAATCTGTTAAAGCTTGGAGCGCTGGGTATATAAATATTAATTCCCTGCTCTATAAGATATTCTGCGATTTGAGTTTCTAATTCGCTTGCTTGAGCATTACTACCTAAAATAATTACCAAGATATCTCGACTAAGATTCAAGCCATCATGAACAATATTGTGCATGATATTTTCTGCTAAAGCCGTTAACTCTTCTTCACGGGAAGGATAAATTTCAAAATTTAGAACTGCTTCTCCCCAAAGTTCCGGGATGGGATTAGGTGAATATTTTGGGGGACGATGAATGGTTATTGAAGAACCAGAACGTCGAAAATCTCCTTCTACTTGATAACCAATTTTGTCCCAGTCTTGTTTATTAGTAATTCCAGATAGCATTCCTTCTGGACGAAGTAAACCCATAGCGATCGCATGAGCGGCTGTAATAATTTCTCCTGGGGTACGATAACAATGACGCATTACTTCCGAACGCTTGATACCACCAGGATATTGGGGATTTTGACTAAAAATATTACTTAATTCTTCGCCGAATAATTCTTTTGCTTTGGGAATGATGGGACTGTCGAGACTTTGAGCTTCATCATACGCCCAAATTAATCGCTTTTCTTGTGGTGTGTCTTTACTCACTGGTCTCAAGGCTTGATAAGCTAACCAGTAGATTGCTTGCTTATCCTGATATTTCAAATCCCCTTGGGCAACTAAATCTTGACCTTCGTCAATCAGAATAGCATCAAATATTGGTGTAATGACAGTTTCTTCTTGTAGTCGCTTGCATAGTTCAGCTAAAGCTTGAGTTGGTTGTTTTTCCTTCGTATTTGCAACGCTCCAGCGTTGCTTATTGTGGTACTCGCAAACAGTTCCATAAAGTCCTGCTTGTGATGCTGCACCCCAAGCATGAAGTACTTGCAACTTCTTATTTGTGTTTGGATTGTAATGCATTTCCCCACCACTAAGGCGACGTATCCATTTATCTACCAAACCAATCATTAAATCGTACAAAGAGCGGGTAAAAAACACCAAAGCAATGTCCCAATCTGGATGCTTCAGATGCATATGGGCAGCTTTTTGACATAGTAATAGTGTTTTACCAGAACCTGCGATTCCTCGAATTCGCTGCATACCAGGGGGAATTTCTTTACCTATATGTTCTTGCTTTAGGTCAAGTGCGGATAATCTTTGTCCCAAATCGTCTAAAACACTGCTACGGGTTTTTCCTGTGGTGGAAATATTGCGCGGTGCTTTACGCAGTAAAGGTATTCCACCCAAAACTGATAGTAATAATTCCCAGTCTTTATCTTCTAAATTATTACCAGGAACTATAGGAGAATTTTCACCAATGTGTTCTACAAGAACTTCTTTTATTAATTGGTCTTGAAAAATTATATTTTGACTATCAACTAATTCTGTAAAACCTTTTTGTTGCCATTGTTCTTGAGTAATTAATGGTAGTATAATCATCGCCCTACCATTAACCCTACGCCACAAAGCTGATTCGCGATCGCAATATGCGATTAAAGCGTGTAGCTGATTTAGGGTAATTTCCAGAGGATTTATCTGAGTGGTTTCAAAATTTTGTAGTTTCCAGTTTTCACCCTCAATAGCTACAATTTGGTCTATTGAGACTGCCATTATCCCAACTACAACTATACCAAACTTTTTATCTACCACTAAAATATCAGGTTCTCGGTAAGCCTCTCCTACTTTTGAAAAAATAGGATAACGCCAGTAAGCAATACATTCTCTATCAGAAAAACTAGTTTTTATCCCTTCCCAACATTGTTGCTCGCTACCGCAATTAATATCAGCATTGATTGGTTCGGTAGTAATAAATTTTTCACCCTGTTTTTGATTGCTAAAAGCCATT
>JBCCDM010000370.1:0-6686 GCA_039030795.1 Cyanobacteria bacterium P01_A01_bin.84 | reverse complement strand
GACTACTTTTATATTATTCTTTGAGATTCTTTTTCAGTATACCTTTAATATTAGGGACATCCAAATTATAAAGATACCCAAATTATTTTGTAGTGCAAGCATAAATACTGCTTTTAAATTCTACTTTTAAATTTTGCTGATATCTATCATGGGATCAGAATAAATAGTGTTCCACAGCAGTTTGGATAAATTATCTTTTGGAAGTCCCTTAAGAGAGTAAATATTTAAAGTTTACTCTATACTGATTAATCTATTGATAAGTAAGCACTACTATTTTTAGTATTTAAACAGAAGCTACCAACCCTTAGCTGATTGTTCTAGAACATAAGTTGCAACATCTTCAATTTGCTTATCATTTAAACGTCCTCTAAATGCAGGCATTGCATTTTTACCATTAGTTACTTGAGTTGTAATAGCTTCTAAAGAATTCATGCTGTATTTCTCTAAATCACTTTGCTTCAGAGTTTTGGCAGGATTCACCACATTATTACCACCAAGATGGCAAGCATTACAGTTAGCAGCGAAGATGGCTTTACCACTAGCAGCATCTCCCGCTAAAGCTGGAGGAGCAAATGCAAAGCTTAGCATTACTAAGCCTGCAACTAAGATTGAAAATAGTTTTCTCATTACGTGTTCTCTCTGCTACAAAGGAGGAATAAGTAATATTCCATCTTCAATTTTGAAGTTGCTAATCCCAAGAGTCAAATGACAAGTCGTCATACATTACGATTTGTAAATTTATTCATATAAATTTATTAATTTGTAGCAGGTTAACAATTTTGAGCAAAAAGTATTCTCATGTAATATCGTTTGAATAAATCAGGACTTACGCAACGAAGATTTGTCGGAAGCGACGGTCATTACGTGTAGGAAAGCATAAGTCCTATCGGATACGCTACGCGAACACGGGGTGTGCTCGTGCTTAGCTTATACGTCGCAAACGTCCTAACGGACACGCGGAAGCGTTAACGTCTCGGACGGAGTTACGTAGCTTTTGCGTAAGTCTGTAAATGATTGCAACAGATTCCTCGGTAGAGACATTGCATACAACGTCTCTACCCGTAATGACATTCAAAACAATTACTTATATGTTTCTTCAAAAATCAAAAAATCAAATATAGTTCTTAATGTTTTTTACGAAAATAATCATCTTGTGAATGTAGGCTAGAAAGTTAAAACCATTTAGATGGTACCATTCACATGAAAAGACTATTACAAGTAGTAGTGACTATTCTTGCGTTGATTGGGTCTATACAAACAGCAGCAATTATTTCAAGCATCATTAATATATCTTTCAATTCTTCCAGTGCTACCAAATCGGAACCTCTAAAATGCATTGATGCTTCTTTGGATTATTTAGACTCTGCGTATATTAATGGGAAGCATTACGAGTTGATTACTTATACGACAGGATTTGCAGATAAGGTTCATTTTGTCGAGTTGCATGAAAGAAAAAATCGAAGAGGTGAATGTGTCTTATCTGATAAGTCTATAGATTCTCAAAATATTAATTACGGTTCTGAGGGTGAAGCACCTCAGCAGTTTCCGAAACTTATTATTATTAAAAATAACAAAATCACAATTCAATATACGGATGATAGGAAAGAGTCAAACAACATTAATAATGTCCCAGTAGTCTGGGAAGATTTAGAGACATCTAAATGAAATCTAACTAAAAATTATGTTTTTAACCAGTATCGCGTAGAATAAGCGATACTCCATAGGACTGGTGATCGCGATCGCTATATTTCTTTTCTTCAGTTTTATCTCATTCCTTTTTGAATTTTATCAGGATACTAAAAATTACACATTAAACACTTGCCATATCAGCTTTTGAAACTATTTTAAAATTGTTTTTGCCGAAGTTCAGCTAACCACACTCTTACTCAAGGTTCTTCTTGTTGATATAGCTAGAAACTGAATGATTCTTGTTACCCTATGGGAACGCTACATGAATACCGTGAGATCCGACAAACAAAGGTTAAAGATTCAGGACTAGCCATACAGCAGTAATCTGAGATTACTTTACCCTCTGCAAGCATTCACCAGCTACCCGACGGCGATGAAAATTTGTAATTCTCTCAACTCAATTATTGCTATCCTTAATATAGAAAATTGTAATTTTTTCACGATATTCTGCTCTAAGTTTAATTTCTGAACTATGCTCATCGAATTTAGTGTCGGCAACTACAGGTCATTTAAAGAGCAAGTCACTTTTAGTATGGTGTCGGCTAATCTTGTTGCAAAAGATAAAAAATTGGATGAAAACAACGTTTTTGCAGTAAACAATGAGTTGCAGTTGCTTAAAAGTGCTGCAATATATGGAGCAAATGCTAGTGGTAAAAGCAACTTTGCTAAAGCATTAGGTTTTATGAAATGGTTTATGGTTAATTCATCCAAAGAGACTCAGAGTACAGATGCAATAGATGTAGAACCTTTCAGACTCAGCACGGATACAGAAAACCAACCATCTTATTTTGAGTTGGTGTTTTTAATGGATGATCGAAAATATAGATATGGCTTTGAAGTAAACCAGGAAAGGGTTATTTCAGAGTGGTTATTTTATGTCCCCAAGGTAAGGGAGACTAAACTATTTGAGCGTCAAATAGATAGTTTTGATATATCCAAAGTCTACGATGCCGATGGAATTCAACAAAGAACAAGAAAGAATGCACTTTTCTTATCTGTTTCTGCTCAATTTAATGTTGAGCTTGCAGAAAACATTCTAAGATGTTTGACTAAACAACTAAATATAATCTCTGGGTTACACGACCAAGCATACTTAAATTATACAGTTGATTGTTTGATTAATGACAAAAATAAAAATGATATTACTGAACTGATTCAAAAGTTAGATTTGGGTATTAGTAGCATCCAAGTTGAACAAGAAGATTTAACAATTGATGCCCTACCTGATAAGTTACCAGATGAATTTAAAAAAAATCTTGTGAAAAATGGAGGAGGTAAAGCTACTTCAATTGGTACTATACACAAGAAATTTGATGCAAGTGGAAATTATAAATCAATAGAGAAATTTGATTTAGAGGCTCATGAATCAGAAGGTACACAAAAAGTTTTTGCTTTTGCTGGACCTCTAATAAACACACTTAAAACAGGAAAAACTCTTATCATAGATGAGTTTGATGCAAGATTTCACCCTTTGATAACTCTTGCAATTGTTGAACTATTTAATTCAGAAAAAACAAATCCAAATAATGCTCAATTGATATTCATGACTCACGATACAAACTTACTTACCAACAAGCTTTTTCGTCGAGATCAAATTTGGTTTACTGAAAAAAATAGATATGGTGCAACAGATTTATATTCTTTAGCTGAATACAAAATACGTAATGATGCATCATTTGAAAGTGATTACATAAAAGGTAGGTATGGTGCAATTCCATATATTGGAAATTTGACTAATCTCATTGAACCTCATGTCTAGAAATGGAAAAAAAAGAAACTCTCGTGGATACTCGAAGAGAAAAGTTAATACTAGAGAAATTAGACAGAGATTCTTGATTATATGTGAGGGGAAAAAGACTGAACCGAATTATTTCAGAAGTTTTCGCGTTCCCAAAAATGTTGTTGAAATAGACGTACAGGGTTTAGGGGAGAATCCGAGTAGATTAGTTCAGCGCGCAAAAGAGCTTAGTGATCAGGAAGATTACGATCAAGTTTGGTGTGTTTTCGATCGTGATGATTGGAAGAAGGAAGATTTTAATAATGCTATTCAAAATGCTAAAAATTTGGAATTTAAAGTAGCTTATTCTAACGAAGCTTTTGAGTTATGGTATCTTCTTCACTTTGAATTTATTGATACTGGTATTCCTAGAAATGATTATATTCAGACATTGAATTCCTTACTTGGTCAGAAATATAAGAAAAATAGCGAAACAATTTACGATGAACTATTTGAAAAACAATCTACTGCGATTAGAAATGCTACAAATTTGCTGAAACAATACGATCCTCCGAATCCAATTAAGGATAATCCATCCACAACAGTACATTTGTTAGTGCAAGAACTAAATAGGTTTCTTCCAAAATAGTCTCGGGGCAGAATTTTAGTAAAATTTATAAGCTATTACAATACAATTAAGATGAGGGTGTAATTGTTTTAGGAAAAGTTACCGTAAAAGTAGAACCTTCCTGGAGTTTGGAAGTGAGCTTTATGTTTCCCTGGAGTAGTTTGACCAACTTTTCAACAATAGCTAATCCTAAACCAGTACTATTAGGGTATTCAGTAGCAACGGGTTTGACTCTAAAGTACGATTCAAAAATTTGAGTTTGAGCTTCCTCACTAATACCAATTCCTGTATCTTGGACAATAATTGACCATTGGTCATTGTCATTGCTAAGACATACGATTGTAATAGTTCCTGATTCGGTGTAACGAATAGCGTTGCTGACCAAGTTAGTCATAATTTGCTGTAATCTTAAGGGGTCGGTTAACACTTCTTCAGGAGCGCGATCGCAATCAACCATCACTTCCAGGTTTTTCTGTTCAGCAAAGAACTCTAGAGCTTCTACAACTATTTTAATATGCGATCGCACGTCAATTGATTCTAGATTTAGCAGTATCTTTCCTGCTTCGTAACGAGATATTTCTAAGGTATCGTTAATTAGGCGCAATATTTGCCTACTATTTTTTATTACCTTTTCGGTAAGCTCTAAATTAAGAGATGTATCTTGCCCTTGATCAATTTTCTCCTGTTGTCGCAATAGTATTGATGAGAAACCCATTATTGAGTTGAGAGGAGATTTTAATTCGTGTGCTAAATAAGAAACATTTTCTTTTTGTGTCTCTACTAAGCGTGTTAATTCTTGATTGTTGAGTATTAATTGTGATTGCAACTGCTGAAGTTTTTGCAATCGTACTTCAACATAACTTTCTAAAGACAAAGAGATAACTTGGTCTATGACTGAATCAATAATTTCGGTAGTGTGCAATATTTCATCAACAGAGTTAGAAAGCAAATCCGGTTTTAAAGCAGTAAAAATAATCTTCCGTAATAAACTATATTCGTGCAAAATTTCAGTAATGTCATAGCCTTGTTCAGCTCTGACGATTCCGTGTTTTAAACCTTTATCTTCTAACTTTTGCGGTCGATTAGTTAAAGATTGAGAAAGTAGAGTCGCAAGAGCTTCTAAAACTAAAGGAATGCTGTCACGTACAGACTTATAAGTAAGACCTCTAGAACTTTCTATGTCATCTACATTTTCACGAATATTTTCAATCCAACTTTCAATTATAGTATCAGTTTTAGCTAATAATATTTTGCCAAGGTCTTTGCTCACAGGAAATTATTTGAGGGCATCATTAATACAAGTACAATAATATTTCTGCATTTAGATGTCAAAATAATTGTTTATTGACAAATTTGGGAACTATAGCTAAATAATTTTGATTATAAATTTTGGCTACAATTTATAAAACTTAATATTTTGATTGACTACTATAATATGGGTTGATTCTATACAAAATCAAACTATACAAAATCAAATTATGAATATTGGGTTATAGCGTATTCATCCTACTGGTCATTCATTTCTTTTAACTGCTTCTCTGTGACTCGACAAATTTCCCATTCTTTTAAGATAGATGCACCCATACGGCGATAAAATTGTTTTGCGGGTTCGTTCCAATCCAAAACGCTCCATTCAAATCTTCCGCAGTTTCTTTCTGTAGCAACTTCACCAACTTTTGTTAATAAAGCTTTACCGATACCCTTTCCTCTATACTCTGCTAAAACAAATAAGTCCTCTAAATAAATTCCTGGTTTGGTAAGAAAGGTAGAGTAGTTATGAAAAAATAGTGCGAATCCTATAACTTGATGGGAGTATTCAGCGACTATTGCTTCTATATACTGTTTTTCACCAAATAGATGCTCTCTGAGTTCATCAGCATTACCTGTGACTGCATGGGATAGTTTTTCATATTCTGCCAAAGCTTTGATTAGGTCAAATAGTGTATTGCAATCATCTGGTTTAGCAAAACGTAAAATTAGGTCACTTGAGGTTAAATTCTTTGTAGAAGTCATTAATTGATTAATTACTTTATTTATTTAATTATTTACTGGTAGATTACAGGCATTAGATGCACCATAAGGTGTTCGGATTTTTATTAATCCGATGGTTTGCTAGCTAGTTACAGCAGATTCCAATTAAATGAAGTACATCTTTTTGTGGTTTCTATCTTAGTGCGATATGAATTGTACCTCAATCAGAGAAAACGGCTGTATATCAGCCCTATATTTCATATCTAGTAAATTAAACTAACCAACCTTTCAAACGTTTTGCGATGTGAGGACGACGTAGTTTACGCATTGCTTTACTTTGAATTTGTCTGACTCTCTCCCGGGAAAGGTTGAAAATGTTTCCAACTTCTTCGAGAGTGCAGGGTTCGCTGGTTGTTAAACCATAACGTAAGGAAATGACATCTTTTTCCCTTGGTGTTAATACATCGCTGAGGACTTCCCAAATTTCATGACGCATCATGCTTTCGTTCATTTTTGCTTCGGGAGATTGGTTGTCTTCATCTTCGAGTAAGTCCATCAGTTCCGTATCTTCTTCTTTACCGACACGGTGGTTTAAAGAAAGCGCTTGTCTTCTTAATTGCTGTAGCTGACGTAGCTGTTGGGGAGGAATTTCTAAAACTTCAGCCATTTCTTCTTCTGTGG
>JBCCDM010000369.1:0-6702 GCA_039030795.1 Cyanobacteria bacterium P01_A01_bin.84 | reverse complement strand
GGTTTATTGACTTTTAACCACTTTTGTAGTCTGGGAATTTCCACTTGTAATAAGCGTTGCTGTACTGGTTGAGTCGCGACAATAACCACAGCCCCCTGCCACATCAAAGCCGAAGCCACAAAACTAGTACGATACTGTCCTTCATAACCGCAAGCAGCCCCCACTTGAATTAAAGCGCTACGTCCCACCCTCAAAGCGCGTGCTACTAACCGTGCCATCGTCAAATGATGCGGCCAAGAAGGAAAACCTGCCTGCGACCGCAGGAAGTTGTGTAGTGATAAATGAACTTCTGCTTCAATCACGCTCTAAATCCCATACATAATGATTTTCTAGATTTATCTTTAAGCTGATACTTTAAAAATAGAGTTTTGAATAGTTATTATCTCTATTTATATTATGTTGTCATTTTTAGAGCGGCAGTGTTTAGTACCGAATTGTTACACTACAGACGATTAAACACTTTTAAATTCAGGTTAAACAAAGTTTACTCATCTTTATCTAGCACAGTTCGGAGCAGATTTATTATCTATCCGAATTTGTACTTAATAAATTTACTATTGCGAACAGATAGCTAATTACCCCGCAATTATGCCAACTTATAAAGGAATTAAGGGCGAAGCTTTTAGGCATCCCCTAGACCGTCAAGCCGAAAAAACCCTAAGAGCTTTACCAGGGTTTGATTTTATAGCTCGTAAATTTGTGGAATTTGCCTACGAGCGCTCGCAGCTAGTTTATTTAATGGCTAACACTGTTGAAGTTGGGCCGCGACAATATTCAACTATTTATCAGATATTCCGCGAATGCGTGGGAGATTTGGATATTTATCCAGAACCCAAACTGTTTATTGAGCAAAATCCCGCTGCAAATAGTTATGGTTTGGGACGGGAGTATCCTTACATTGTTATCAACACGGGGATATTAGATTTACTCAACGAAGCCGAAATCAGGTCTGTGCTAGCTCACGAGTTGGGACATATTAAATGCGGTCATACTATTTTAATCCAAATGGCGATGTGGGCGATGAATGCCGCTTCTATTGTCGGGGATTTAACTTTTGGTATTGGTAACATAGTTAGCAGCGGTTTGATTTTCGCTTTTTTTGAATGGCGACGTAAAGCCGAGTTAACAGCCGATAGAGCCGCTTTATTAGTTACAGATGACCTGAATACGGTTATGTCTTCGATGATGAAAATATCTGGCGGTAGTAATAAATACGCCAATGAATGTAGTTTACAAGAGTTTATTTGTCAGTCGGAAAATTATCAAACACTTGATAAAGATGGGCTGAATCAAGTATATGAATTTTTAATGTATAAGGGTGCTGAAGGGGCAATACTCAGTCATCTCTTTGCAGTTGAAAGAACTCATTTTCTAAGGGAATGGGCTGTGTCTCAAGAATATGGAGAAATTAAAAAAGGAAATTATTGGAAAGAATCTCATAGAGTTGCGGTTGAAGTCAAGCCTGAAAACAATCAAAATAAAGAAGCTGATGAATTACGGCGACAGATAGAAGAATTACAACAAGAAATTAATCAAATTAAAGGTGAATAGTTAGTTGTTAGTGGTTGGTTGTTAGTTGTTAGTTGAATAATTCAGAAACCCAGATTCTTTTAAGAAACCGGGTTTATAGCAAGTTTTCCATACTATATTCAATAATTTGTCAATCTACTTTTGTAAATTCTTAAATATAGTTTTTGTAGAATCTATAGAATTATTTTTGATTTCACTACTTTTTATCAAAGGGTAAGACATTTCCTTCAATCGCTTCATCCTTTCCATCGTCTGTAGAAACTGATTCTTCCGCAGTTCTTTCCCTATTTGAGTTATTTCTGTCTGAATTTTCTTCATTTTCTTCGCTCAAATTTTCTAAATTTAATATAATTTCTGTTGAAGCAGGTTTACGAACTAAAGGAAATATCATTTCTTCAAGTTCTAACTCTAAATCATCAGGTTCTCTGACGCAATCAAATAATTTTTTAGCTTCTTCATAGTCAATGACAAAACTATGAGAAGGATAGTTATAAATCAAATTTTTAATCACTTCAATACCTTCCGGTTTTAATCTTTGACCGTAGGCTAAAGCAATATTCATTAATCTGTTCATTTCACCCAGTCTCAAGGGGTCAATTTGACTGGGAATTGGAGATAGTAAATTAACAGCCATAGAGCTAGCAATATCTGCTGCTGTTTTTGTTGTAATTAATGCTTGAGTCCCGGAAATTAAATTTAATAAATAACTTTCAAACATTTCAAAAGCTTGCGAGCCAATTACAGACATAGCCTGCTGAATATCTAATACAGACTCGCTTCTAAAATCATCATCTTTAGTAACTTGGACATCAAGAGGACCTAATTCACCGAAATCAGAAATAACAATTTCATCTGCTCCCAATGCCAATAAAGTTCCGGCACTTTTACAATAACCAAATACAAATAAACTAAATTTATTATATTTTCTCTTGATATAACGAGCAATTCTAAAAGCTGCATCGGGGTCACCACCATAAGTAGTCATAATCAAGACTACATTGTCTCTTTTTGGTGACGTTTCTTTGATTTGATTAATTAATTTATCCGCGTTTAAATCGGTGATTTCAGCGCTATATAGAAAAACATCAGCATCGAGTTCTTCCGCGACAAACTCAACGCATCTAATTAACTGTTTTTTGTTTTCCATAAAATAACTTATATTTGTAACTTAGATTGCACATTTTTTATGCATAAGTTATTGAATTATGGCTAAATTATTTCGGATTTTAAAGATATAAAAAATACAATGTAAGTAGGTCGGTATGGAAAATTGTAATTAGGATAGGGGAGTAGGGAGTAGGAAATAGGAAATAGGGAGTAGGAATAACGGTTTGAGGGTAGTTTATATTGTTTCTCGTTCCCAGACTCTGGCTGGGAATGCTTTCTCGTTTCTCGTTCCCAGACTCTGGCTGGGAATGCTTTTAAGAAGGCTCTGCCTTCATTTACAACTCAATCAAATCAATTCTTAAAAGCCCTTCCTTACCCATATAATTACGGCAACTAGAATATCGCCAATGACTCGGCTCATCAATATAACCGCGTTTCACCGGATTATTATGAATATATTCGAGTTTTTGCCTAAAAATTTCTTGGTTTAATATTGCTTGTGGATGTGAACCTTCTTGCCAAAGTTGATAAACCTGGCTGGTTTTATGGGATTTCTTTTGGAATTTTAGCTGTCTTAACTGAGACTCAATTCGCTTTTCTTTTAAATCATCAATTATCGAACGAGCAGTAAATGATTTGAAAGCTGCAATTTCTTTGGACAAGTTTTCAGATGAAGCAATCAAATGAAGATGGTTTTCCATTACCACGTAGCCATGTAAACTTAAACGCTGGTGATTTTGTAGAAAATCTAATGATGATAAAATTATTTGTGCGAATTCAGGTTGGGAAAATATTGGTAGCCAATTCACCACTCTACAGGTAAGGAAGTGAGGCTGTTTCTCTAAAAATTTATAGCGCGAACTCCCATATAATGATTGAAATTACAATAGTAAGCAAAGCCTTCTATTAGCTTTCCCAGAGTCTCGCTGGGAATAAGAGTTAAGGAGCAAATTTCATACAATTATTATTTACAAAGGAAGGCAGAGCCTTCTTATAGGCATTCCCAGACTCTGGCTGGGAATGAAGAGTCTGGGAGCGAGAAACAAAAGGTTTTATCTTTGCCATGAATTCAGCAAATGAATGTACAATGCGGGCAGAGAATTATAATAAACCCTTGCCCAAGAGTTAGTTCGTAAACCATGTCGGAAGAAGATATCCGTGCCACGAGGCTAGAAAAAGTAGAACAGCTAAGACAGCAAGGGATGAACCCCTACGCTTATAGCTGGGAAGTAACCCATAGCGCTGCTGATTTACAAGAAAAATTTGCCGATATCGCTAACGGTGAAGAAGTTGATTTTGAAGTGTCAATAGCTGGAAGAGTTATGACCCGTCGCGTGATGGGTAAGTTAGCGTTCTTCACTTTACAGGATGAAACTGGCACCATTCAGCTTTATTTAGAGAAGAAGCGTATTTCTGAAAGTATGGCGGATATCGATGAGTCGGCTTTCAAAAATCTCAAGCAGCTTACAGATATGGGCGATATTCTGGGAGCTAAAGGAACTATTAAACGGACTGAAAAGGGCGAATTATCGGTTTACGTTAAAGAATATACCGTCTTGACTAAATCCCTGTTGCCTTTACCCGACAAATGGCATGGGTTAACTGATATTACTAAACGATATCGTCAGCGTTATGTTGATTTGATGGTTAACCCCGAAGTGCGACAAACTTTTCGTCGTCGGGCTTTGATTACTGCTGGGATTCGCCGCTATTTGGACGAGCGGGGATTTATTGAAATTGAAACTCCGGTAATGCAAGGTGAAGCTGGTGGTGCGGATGCACGTCCGTTTATCACCTATCACAATACGCTGGAAATGCAGTTGTATTTACGCATTGCGACCGAACTTCACTTGAAACGGTTGATTGTTGGTGGATTTGAAAAAGTTTTTGAATTGGGAAGAATCTTCCGCAATGAAGGAATTTCTACCCGTCACAATCCGGAATTTACCACCATCGAACTTTATCAAGCTTATGCCGACTACAACGATATGATGGATTTGACCGAAGGTATTATTACTACCGTCAGTCAAGAAGTTATCGGTACCCTCAAAATTAATTACCAAGGAACTGAAGTTGATTTGACTCCTCCTTGGCGACGGGTAACAATGCATGATTTAGTTAAAGAATATTCCGGTGTAGATTTTAATTCTTTTCAAAGCTTGGAACAAGCAAAAGTTGCCTGTAAAAATGCTGGGATTGAAGGTATAGATGATTGTCCAAATATGGGTAAACTTCTTAATGAAGCCTTTGAACAAAAAGTCGAAGAAAACTTGATTCAACCTACATTTGTCACTGATTTCCCAGTTGAAATTTCACCATTAGCAAAACCCCATCGTTCTAAATCTGGCTTAGTAGAAAGATTTGAATTATATATGGTAGGAAGAGAAACTGCTAATAGTTTTTCCGAGCTTACCGACCCCGTTGACCAGCGTCAGCGTTTAGAAGAGCAAGCTGCAAGAAAAGCTGCTGGGGATTTAGAAGCCCAAGGTGTGGACGAAGATTTCCTCACAGCTTTAGAATACGGAATGCCTCCTACAGGTGGATTGGGTATTGGTATTGATAGATTAGTCATGTTGTTGACTGATGCAGCAAGCATTAGGGATGTTATCGCTTTTCCCCTACTCAAACCCGAAAATACTACTGAAAAAGCCGAGGAGCAATCTTAACTATTAAAATTTGTAGTGCGTTATGCAGTTGCCTAGCGCACCCTTTTTCATTTATATATAATCTATGTAATCCAAGAAAGAAATCAATCTAACACTTAATTTTAGGATACGAGGGATATCATTTTTTGCAAGCCAAAGATATCAAAAATAGGTTAAAATATCTTAGAAGGGAAGCATCTATAGTAGACCCAAGTTTAGCAAATAGATTAGATGAAATAAACCGTTGGGTAAAAGATTTAAAACCTGGTTCATTAACCGCAAAGAAATTTGTTATTTTATTTTTAGAACAATTAATTAGAGATGCTGAAGTTTGGCTCAGACTCAAAACTTTACCATCATATGAAGAACAGCAAACAGCTTTAAATGCTCTTAAACCAAGTTTAAAATTTTGGTACAGCTATTTATTCCCCAAATGGCTGAGCGAAAACGACTCCAAATTTTACATTTGGAGGCAGAAACTTATGTCTGGCGAATTTTCTGGGGAAGATTCCGAATTAATCGCATTGGTTGTAGATAGTATTCAGCGTCGTGGAGGTACCGTTGTTAAAAGATATATTGCCGACTTCTCGATGGCTACCGATATTATTGTAAGTAGTAGCTACGATACATCTCTTTGCGTCCAACTTACTAGCTTAAGTGAAGATTTCTTTCAAGATAAATTTAACAATTGGGAATCCACATTACGTTTTTGGAAGATAGATAAAGGATTACTATTAAGCTACAATCCCGGTGTAACCGATTTTGTAGACAGAATAGTTAATGTAACGTTGTATAACAGCAATAATCTTGAAACAGGTATTTATTTAACATTTAGTTTTTAGCTTTTAGTTAATTAGAACATAAGCAATATCTCTTAATAATTTGAGTCATAATGGTAAAAGATATGTCAATCGACTGTCAAAAGAGATTAGATAAATTTATAGAATCAGTAGAAGCGGCTCAAAAATTACAAAATGATATAGTAAGATACGGACTAGAAGCGGCGTATAAATATGCTGAAGATGTAGACGGAGACTGGTTAGAACAGTGGGACGAAGATGAAACTGCACAAACTAATTTTGTGGAGTCTGTTACTACATTTTTAGAAAGCGATGATTGGGTTGCTGTAAGTGTAAGAAAGCAATTGCAAGGTAAATCGCTCTGTGAAATTGCGACTCAGCTAGAAGATTGTCTCAGACTTTCTGAATCAGAAAATAGAGTATTTGCTATCAAAACCGTTTTAGTAGAAAGCACTAATTTTGGAAAAATAAATTGTACTTTCAGCGATGAGAGCGATACCGTTGATTTATTAGATTTAGCAGAACAATTAGTAAAGAGATTGGAAAGAATTTTTGAGCAAGAGTAATACAGTTAACAGTTAACAGTGAACAGGTATAAGTGAACAGTGAACAGGTATCAG
>JBCCDM010000368.1:0-6729 GCA_039030795.1 Cyanobacteria bacterium P01_A01_bin.84 | reverse complement strand
CCGGTAATTGCTGGTGGTGAAATATACAGCTTGATTTTGCAACCAGAAAATGACTGGTTAATTGATTTAACGAAAATACCCGATAAAGTAGCAGAACGGGCAAAAATACTTTATTTCAACTATCCTAATAATCCTACTGCTGCCACCGCACCCCGCGAATTTTTTGAAGAAATAGTTGCTTTTGCTCGCAAGCATGAAATTCTACTAGTACACGATTTGTGTTATGCGGAATTAGCTTTTGATGGCTATCAACCCACAAGTTTACTAGAAATACCTGGTGCTAAAGATATTGGTGTGGAGTTCCATACTATGTCTAAAACCTATAATATGGCTGGTTGGAGGGTTGGTTTTGTAGTTGGTAACCGTCGCATAATTCAAGGTTTACGAACGCTGAAAACAAACCTAGATTATGGTATTTTCTCAGCACTGCAAGCAGCAGCCCAAACTGCTTTAGAATTACCCGATAGCTATTTAGAGCAAGTTCAACAGCGCTATTCTAACCGTCGCGATTTCCTAGTTGAAGGTTTAAATGATTTGGGTTGGAATCTTTCTAAGACTAAAGCCACAATGTATTTATGGGTTCCTTCTCCCATGGGTATGAATTCTACCGATTTTGCTTTAAAGTTATTACAGCAAACGGGTGTAGTAGTCACTCCCGGCAACGCTTTCGGCAATGGAGGGGAAAATTATGTACGTATAAGCTTGATTGCTGATACTAATCGCCTTAATGAAGCTTTGCATAGATTTAAGCAAGCTGGTATTCGCTATCACTCCGAGCCTGCTATTTTTAGTTCAAAATAAATACAGTCAATATATGTAGTTGATTTTTATTCAATATAAATTGATGCAATCTACTCCTGCTACGGTTCCAGATATTATTATTTCTGGCTTTCATGCTTTATCAGAACCCTTGAGGGTGAAAGTATTGCAACTACTAAAAAATCGTGAAATCTGTGTTTGCGATTTATGCGATATTTTAGATGTTAGTCAATCTAAGTTGTCTTTTCATCTTAAAACCCTTAAAGAAGCTAACTTAGTTTGCGCTCGTCAAGAAGGACGTTGGATTTACTATAGTCTCAACCAATATCAGTTTGAATTACTACAGCAATATCTAGCAGATTTCAGTAAATCTAGTCCAATAGTTCCTGCATCTTGTTGCGAAGATTAACCTTCTTAATCTGAGCGGAGTCTTTATTGTTAACTTGCAGGAGTTAGAAAAGCAAAAAATAAAAAATTGATGCTTTCACTATATTTCAGAATGAAAGTATATTGATTCTCTTGTTCGGCTGCTACTTTCGAGCTTACAGTAAGGTACTGTATATGCCTACTTGCTTAGCTGCTTGACATATCAACTTTTTTTGAAATAACCTATTGATGTGAAGTCTGTTTAAAATTTCAAGTACTGACGCACCAGTAAAAGGTATGGATACAAGTGTAAAGCAGCATTCGCGCCTACGGTTATTGAGTGGCATTTGCAGAAGAGAAGCGTTGGCTGAAGGTATCGGTACCTTTACTTTAGTGTTTGCGGGTACTGGGGCAGTAATGGTAAATGCTATTAGTGACGGTAGCGTAACACATTTGGGTATCAGCTTTGTTTTCGGTGCAGTTGTTGCAGCAATGATTTATTGTTTGGGACATATTAGCGGGGCACACTTTAATCCAGCAGTGACCTTAGCGTTTTGGAGTAGTGGATTTTTTCCTAAACGTTTGGTTTTACCCTACATATTAGCCCAATTAATTGGTGCAGTATCGGCTTCAGCTTTACTTCTTATTAGCTTAGGAAAAGTAGCCAATTTAGGCGCAACTTTGCCGTTAAATGATAACTGGTTGCAATCTTTCGTATTAGAGTTAGTTCTCACTTTCATTTTGATGTTCGTAATTTTCGGCTCTGGACTTGACAGACGCGCACCAGTAGGTTTCGCTGGAGTTGCAATTGGCTTGACTGTTTTTCTAGAAGCTGCTTTCATGGGACCGATTACTGGTGCAAGTATGAATCCAGCCCGTTCCTTTAGCCCAGCTTTAGTAGCTGGAATTTGGCAACATCATTGGGTTTATTGGATAGCACCAATTGTCGGAGCGCAGTTAGCAATGATTGTTTATCGATATCTTTCTTGCGGGTTTCGGGATATGAAGTAAGTATTATCCAAAAGCATACAACTGCACTGACTTAGCTGCAAACAAAGGATAATTGATAATTTTAAATAAATGACAAATTTTGATCACAAACCAAGAATATTGTTTTTATATGGTTCGCTGCGAGAGCGTTCCTACAGTCGTTTATTAGCAGAAGAAGCAGCACGAATTATTGAAGGATTCGGTGCAGAAGTTAAATTTTTCGACCCGCGAGAATTACCGATTCGGGGTAGCGTACCAGAGACACATTTCAAAGTACAAGAATTGCGGGAATTAAGTGAATGGTCTGAAGGTCAAGTTTGGTCGTCTCCAGAAATGCACGGTAATATTACCGGGATTTTGAAAAATCAGATTGACTGGATTCCTCTAAATATAGGAGCGATTCGACCGACTCAAGGAAGAACATTAGCAGTAATGCAGGTTAGTGGTGGTTCTCAATCTTTTAATGCTGTTAATTCTATGAGGCTTTTGGGACGTTGGATGCGGATGTTTACAATTCCGAACCAATCTTCTGTTGCTAAAGCTTACCAAGAGTTTGATGAAGATGGCAGCATGAAAGACTCTGCCTATCGGGATAGAGTAATTGATGTTATGGAAGAATTGTATAAATTTACCTTGCTCTTACGCGATAAAGTTGATTATCTTACAGACCGTCATAGCGAGAGGAAGCAAAAGGTTGGTAATGGGTAATTGGTAATTGCTCGTTGATATTTATTTAATTTCTTGGCTTTCTTAAAATCAAAACTAATCGTTTCCAGGGGAATAAAAATGAAGAAAGTAATGTTTGTCTGTAAAAAAAATTCTCGCCGTTCTCAAATGGCTGAAGCATTTGCTCGTAAATTTGGGGAAGGTAAAATTAGTGTCACCAGTTCGGGTTTAGAAGCGAGTTTTGTAGACCCCAAAACTGTTGAAATTATGTCCGAAATTGACATGGATATAAGTAATCAGGAATCTAAAGCTTTGAGCGAATTTAATCCTGAAGATTACGACGCTGTTATTTCCTTGTGCGGTTGCGGTGTAAATTTACCTCCAGAATGGGTAATAAGAGAAGTATTTGAAGATTGGCAATTAGAAGACCCAGAAGGTGGAGAAATAGAGACATATCGACGCATTCGCGAACAAGTAAAAGAAAGAGTGATTAAATTGATTGATGATTTAAGTGAGTAAAAAGTTAGGGATTAGAGTTAGGGGTTAGGAGTGAGTAGTTGGGAATTGGTAAAGATTTATAAATTAATAATTTATCCTTATCTCCCCTTCTTACACTCTTCCCTCACCCTAAAAAGGTGAAATCAACAATCCAATTCCACTTAGATAAAATCCTAAAATAAGAACGCTTTCAAAACCGATATTAGCAAAACCATATTTTTCGCGCTTTAAAAGTCCTAATAATAGTACTCCCGTCATCAAAATAGTTAAAGAAATAACGAAAACCTGACGCTGAGAAATAACAGCATAAATCGAACCGCTACGAAAAGCAATATCAGAAAAAGCTAATAATAATAAATCAAAACAATTACCGCCAATAATACCACCAACAGCTAAGGTTAATGCTCCTCGTCTTACCGCTGCGACAGTAACTACTAATTCTGGTAAAGATGTTGAGACTGCTGTGAATAAACCACCAACTAAAGATTCTGATAAACCAGTTTTAAATGCAATAAATACACCTGCTTGAGCGATTAAAAAACCTGCTAAAGCTAAAATTAATGCATATACAAGAAACTCAAACCAAAGTCTTGTTAAACTAACATCAACTTTGCTCATTTCCGACGGTTCATCTAATTCAGTTTTCTCTGTGTATCGCGGTTTCCACATCGGCTTTTCTTCTGCTTGCGAAACCAAACGAAGACCAAACAAATAAGCTGCAATAATAAACAGAGTTGCTGGATGAATTCCCCAAAAACTAACTTGAGGACTAGAGCTAGCAAGCAAAGGAATTGCCAACAAAGACATCAGCAAAGTTCCCTGGATTAAATTAGCTATCGAAGCAGCAGCATGTTCCAAATTAGCTTTGCTATAAAACATATCCGCAACTGCTAAAAAAGCTGTTTGCGCGGCTATACCCCCAACCGCATTACTGACCGCTAACTCAGCATGACCTCCCGAAGCAGCAGTCACGGAAGTCACAATCCCCGATAGAGAAGTACTACCACCTAGAAAAACAGCACCAACTACAGCTTCTCCCCAACCAGTAGCATCTGCTAATTGGTCGGCAACTTTGCACATTCTGGTACCAACTAAGCCAATTACAATTGCAGCGACAACAAATAAACTAATACCAACTGGCAGAGATTGAATCACTATTTAGGGTTTGCTGAATAAATACGAAAATGTGATGCAGCATACATTTCAGACTAAAGATATATATTCATGTGCAAGAAAAAACTTTAAGATACCTCCAAACCCTTGGATTAGCGTGAGAAGCAGCAAAATCTGCGAATAGTATATATGTACCGTAAAGAGGAGCAAGTTCAAATCCCAACAGAAAATTTTGACCTCCCCTTCGAGGGGAAGTTATCTGAAGAAAATCGTTGGGTGATTATGGCTTCATTAATACCGAGGGGAGGAATTTGAAGAGGAATATGCTTCAATTTTTTCAGAGGATATGGGAGCGCCTGCAAAATCTTTTCGTATGGCGTTAGGGGCGTTAATTATTAAAGAGAAATTAGGAATAAGTGACAGAGAAACAATTGAACAAATTACGGAAAACCCATATTTACAGTATTTTATAGGAATGTCATCCTATAATCAGAATGCTCCATTCGATGCTTCAATGCTAGTTCATTTTCGTCAAAGAATAGGTATAGAACTAGTAAATAAAATAAATCAAAAAATGGTTAAGAAGATTTTAGAAGATTCTTCTTCCAAACAAGTAAAAAAAAACGGAATTAAATGAATCAGAAAATAGAGGGAAACTAATATTAGATGCAACCTGTGCGCCGGGTGATATTAGCTATCCTACAGATTTAGGACTCCTAAATCTAAGCAGAAAGCATACAGAAAAAATTATAGATTTGCTGTATGAGCAAGTTAAAGATAATTTAGATAAAAAGCCAAGAACTTATCGTCAACTTGCGAGAAAAAACTACTTGATAGTAGCTAAGAAACGTCGCGTATCCCAAAAGAAAAGAAGAAACGCAATCAGAAAACAACTCCAGTATATCAAGAGAAATATATCTCATATTAAACAGCTAGTTAATAGAGGAGCAAATCTATCTGAATTGAGTAATAGGCAATATAAAATGTTGCTAGTAATGAGCGAAGTATATCGTCAGCAATTATGGTTGTACGAAAATAAAAAGAAGAGTATTGATTACCGTATTGTTAGTTTAAACCAACCACATATACGTCCAATTGTTCGTGGTAAAGCGGGGAAAGCCGTGGAGTTTGGGGCAAAATTATCAGCCAGCTATTTTGATGGATACGTATTTTTAGACCGTATTAGTTGGAACAACTTTAATGAATCAGGGAACCTAAAGTCACAAATAGAATATTTCAAAAACTATACTGGTTATTATCCAGAATCTGTTCATGTTGATAAAATCTATCGTACCAAAGAGAATCGAATTTGGTGCAAAGAAAGAGGTATTAGAATTAGTGGATCCCCTTTAGGCAGACCACCATTAAATGTTAGCAAACAAAAAAAGAAACAAGCTGCCTTGGATGAAAAAATTCGCAGTTGTATTGAAGGAAAGTTTGGACAAGGTAAAAGAAAGTTTAGTCTTAATCGTGTGATGACTAAACTTTCTCATACTTCTAAAACTTCAATTGCAATTACTTTTTTAGTAATGAATCTTTCTACCTACATCTCACGTTTATTGAGAGCTTTTTTATGTCTATTTTTCAGAAATCTACCTTTTTTACAGTTTAACATTAATACAAATTATTACTTTGTTTATCTCTATAATCAAAACTTATTCTCCGTCCTTCCTTGAATGACTAATAAATCACCATCTCACTTTTTTATTACTTTTTCAGCAAGCCCTACTTACCTCTTACCTAAAAAACTAGAAACCCGACTTCCGAAAATCAAAAGCCGGGTTTCTTGAATGTGTGTGTAAGAAAACAATCACTTTTAGGTGTGGTTCATCAATTATTCTTCTTCAGGATTTCGATATAGTTTGTAAACTTCCATTGCAGCTAAATAGCATTCGTTCGCTTTGTGCGAATTGTCATCTTTATCCCCCCGAATGCGATTTTTGTAAGCATTACCCAAATTATATTGGGTCATTGCCCATTGTTGGGGGACTAAATCTGGCTGATACACTTCCAAAGCACAATTGTATGACAATATAGCAATTTCCATATTCTCAGCTTTCTCACCGGTAACGCGATCGCAATAAACATTGCCCAAATTATATTGAATTGTCGCCCATTGATACGGAAATACCGAACGTTGATATATGTCAAGTGCGGCAAAATAGTGTTGAATTGCTATTTCAATATTTTCCGATTTATCGCCATTTTCGCGACTTTTATAAGCCGTACCCAAATTATTTTGAGTCATGGCCCAATCTTCAGGAAAAGTATCGCGCTGGTAAATTTCTAATGCACGCTTATAACAAGCAATTCCTTCATCCAAATTGTCAGCGCTAT
>JBCCDM010000367.1:0-6743 GCA_039030795.1 Cyanobacteria bacterium P01_A01_bin.84 | reverse complement strand
CTCTGCTCTTATTAACTAAGTAGTAACATATTATACAATAACACTTCAATTAGAAAAACAGAATATTAGAGAAGTGCATCCCTAGAAGAAACGAATGCAGTATGGCTTAAATGAGCAGAATATTTCTATCTTCTTCGATCAATTTAACTTCTCTTAGTACGTATTCCCTAGTACTTTGAGAAAATGTGGAATGATCTCACAGCTTTATCTTTGCCCCAAAGTTATGAATAATTGGTTGTTATCGCCAACTTATACTAATGGGGTGAATTTAAACCCTTCACTAATTATAGTTTCCTATAGTTCCTTATATCTATCTAAAACTGGGTTATAAATCCTGAATTCGGCTAGAAATCAACGCTATATTTTTTCGTAAAATCAACCTCTTCTGACAAATGATTTGTGTATAGGTGTCTATGGTTTTAGGTAAATAATATTGCGATTTACATACTTGGTGGTACTCGTGTAGCGTGCTTTTTGCGCTCAAAATTTTTAATCAGGACTGCCTTCTGCCTTACCTTAAAGCTTAATAAACTTAGTAGAAAAAACCTAATATAAACACTTATGCCGTTAACAGCGCAGGAATCTCTCAAATGCTATTTAGAAAGGTTATCGCTGATTCGTCAGACTCAAGATAAATTTGAGGAGTTAAAATGCTTGAGTCAACTGGCAAATGCTTATGAGAAAATATTTCAGTTTTCACAAGCACTTCATTACTATAAAGAATTATTAGTTGTTTCTCAAAAAGTTGAAGCAAAAGATTGGCAAGAAGTTGCTTTATATAATATTGGCAGTTGTAAACATCAACTTTATCAATTTGATGCATCTCTAAAAGATTTTCAGCAATTATTAAAATTGACTTTGGAAACAGGAAATAGAACTTTACAAATCGCTGCTTTTTGGGGATATGGGATTAATTATCAACAGCAGGGACTTTACAAAAAAGCTGTTGATACTTTTAAAAATCAACTTGCAATTAGCTACGAAATAAATCAACCCCTTTGGCAGCAAAGTGCTTTAGAATCATTAGCTAATGTTTATCAATTAATTGGTGATTATCAGAAAGCATTAGAATTTCAATCTCTGACTCTCACCATAGCCGATAAAACTAATGATATAGAAACTCAGGGAAACTCATATGCTAATCTTTGCAGGATATATAGTTGTTTAAAACAACATAGAAAAGGTATTGCTTGTGGCTATAAATCCTTAGCGATCGCTAGAAAAATTGATAATACTAAGTTATTGATGCTAGGATTTCATAACATAGCTCAAGCTTATAAAGAAATTTCAGAATACCAGCAAGCTAGACGTTTTTTTACTAATGCATTAAAAATATCTCAGCAAATTGGGGATAAGCAAGTAACAAGTTCAATTCTACAAGGTTTAAGTGATATTTGTACCCATAAGAAGCAAATCGAAAAAGCGATTGAATACAATTTTCAATCTTTAAGCCTGACAGTTCAGACAAATAACCCTGTAGATAAGGCTAATGCGTTATGTCGAATTGCAACGATCTACGAACATCTTAAGTTATGGGAGCAAGCACTCAAGCAGTATCATAAGTCTTTAACTATTTTACGAAAAACTGAGGCATCAGCAACTCAACAGCATATACTTTTCAATATTGGTAGTTTGTATTACTTACGGGAAAACTATCTTCAAGCTGAAAAATTTTTACACTCAGCCCTATCTCAAAATACAAACAACATACCAATAAAAGCTAAAACAACTCTTTTCTTAGGTGCAACTTTACAGAAACTGCATCGTTACTCAGAAGCTACTCGTTTTTACCATAAGGCTTACAGTTTGTATAGACTTATTGGTGATGAACATCAAGCACAAGCTGTATTGCTAGATTTGCAAAAACTCAAAAGTTAGCTAATCAGCAACCTGCCCTATTTTTGTGTAAATTTTCCTTGCGGACTGATTGCTTATTGTCATCAACCTAAAAATCCAAACCTTCATCTTGACTGGCTTTTAAGGCAATCTGCTTAACCCGAACTCAGGTTAATAATAAATCGAAAAAAGAATAGGAAGAATAAATTTCTGTAGAGACTACTCATAAGCAAGTCTCTACAAAGAGATATATTAGAAATATATTGCAATCATTTATTGAATTTTTATAAATTTATGAGTTTCAAGCTAAGAATACAAAAAAAGGGGCACTCCCCTTTCTTCAAAATTATATTCAAATATTCAAACCAATATTCAAAGTATTATGATTGCTTGTATTGAAAATTTTAGTTTTCTGATACATCTTCTGAGGTTTCAACCTCGTCAACAACAGGAGTTTCTTCTTCTGTCGCAGTAGGAGCTTCATTTACAACAACAGGAGTTTCTTCTTCTGTCGCAGTAGGAGCTTCATTTACAACAACAGGAGTTTCTTCTTCTGTCGCAGTAGGAGCTTCTTCCTCAGTTGCTGGAGGAGCTTCTTCCTCAGTTGCTGGAGGAGCTTCTTCCTCCGTCGTTGGAACTAAACCTTGCTGCTTCGCAAGCATTTGTTCTCTATATTTAACAGCCATTTCTTCTGCTTTGTCAAAGACAATATCCCGATTCTTAATCATGTCACCAGGTTCGGGTTCTAGCTGCTTAGTAGATAGAGAAATTCTACCCCTTTCTGCATCTAGGTCGATGATCATTACCTTTAATTCATCATTGACATTAAAGACACTATGGGGTGTATCAATATGTTCGTGAGAAATCTCAGAAATGTGTAGTAAACCGCTAACACCACCGATATCAATAAATGCACCGTAGGGCTTGATACCGCGAACTGTACCAATAACTACTTCACCTACTTCCAGACGATTCATCTTACGTTCAACAAGGGCACGTCTGTGTGATAGAACCAAACGGTTACGTTCTTCGTCTACCTCTAAGAATTTTAGCGGTAGTTCTTCCCCTACTAAATCTTCTTTTGGCTTACGAGTACTAATATGGGAACCAGGGATAAATCCACGCAATCCCTCAATTCTAACTAAGGCTCCACCACGGTTGGTTGCAAATACTCCAGAGCGAACAGTTGCATCTTCTGCTTGCAGCTGACGTACTCGTTCCCAAGCCCGCATATATTCTATGCGGCGAATCGAAAGAGTTAATTGTCCATCTTCATTCTCATCGGTAAGAATGAAAAATTCCCGCGTCTCTTCTGACTGTAATACTTCATCCGGGCTATCTACCCGGTTGATCGACATCTCTTGTATGGGGATATATGCTGCTGTCTTGGCACCTATGTCAATCAGAGCGCCCCGAGGCTCTATACTGAAAACTGTACCTGGCACGATATCGCCTGGACTAAAGTGATAATCGTACTTATCAAGTAAAGCTGCGAATTCCTCGTGAGTAAATCCTATATCTGTAGTGGTTGATTTCTGATTGACATTTACCATGCTTGTTGTTTCCCGGGTTTGTTCTCCGTAAATTTTTGCCTCCTAGCGATGCATATGCAAAAAAGCCTGTATGACACTCTACACTTACATCCTTTATAATCCTAGCGCAAAAAAGCTGACTTCTATACAGTAAGACAGCATAAACTTACAGATAGTAGATTATATCAGAATATAATTTCAATCGCATTAAAAAATGCGCGAACTATCTATAGATTCATTAAATGAACTACCTCAACTAGGTTAAATTTGTTGGCATTAACTTTCCAATAACTTTGTTGAGGATTTCCAGAATCAATTCAAGGATGTTTTTATTTGTATATAGGATTTTCCCGCTTTACAGATAAAAATATAGCTACTACTAACCTTTTTCATCGGTTGCAGCAGCTTTGAACCTAAATATTTCTGGGGTCAATTAATAAAATTAATTTTCCACAATAATTATTTGCTATAAGATACAACAAATAATCTAGTCTTTCTTCTCGACACGGGGTGGTTCGCGGAATGCGATCGCGAAAAACAAAGTTCCGATGGCTAAAGTGAGAATTAAAATGTATGCTATTGCTTCCATGTTACAAGCTCCTATTTCTGAGCGCCTGTTTCTATCTTAAGTGTACCAAGTTACAGTAGAGAAATGTCTGAAAAAATTGGGGTTAGTTACAAAAATGTAACAAATCTCAGTAACATAACCCCAATTTTTTAATTAAAATTCTCTAGATTTTTATTCAGAATTTGCTACAAAGATTATTCAAGAGCTTCTTTTCGACGAGTTGTCTTATCACCAACTTTCTGGAATAATCCCCATTCAACCTGTTCTTCAAGATCCGCTTCCACACCAGCGAATACATCTCTGTAAATGGTTCGAGAACCATGCCAGATATGACCAAAGAAGAATAATAGAGCAAATACAGCGTGTCCAAAAGTAAACCAACCACGAGGGCTAGTACGGAATACACCGTCAGAGTTTAAAGTCTCAGTGTCGAATTCAAAGATTTCACCACCTTGAGCTTTACGAGCATACTTTTTCACGGTTGCTGGATCGCTGAAGGTTTGACCACCTAAGTCACCACCATAGAAACTGACAGTAACATTATTTTGCTCGAAGCTGTTCTGAGATTCAGCCCTACGGAAGGGGATATCAGCACGAACTACACCATCAGCATCAGTCAGTACTACAGGGAAAGTTTCAAAGAAGTTAGGAAGACGACGAACATTAAGTTCTCTGCCTTCACCATCCTTAAAGACTCCATGACCTTGCCAAGACTGAGGAATACCATCACCCTTATTCATTGGTCCAACGCGGAATAAACCACCCTTAGCTGGACTATTACCAACGTAATCGTAGAAAGCTAACTTTTCAGGTATGGTAGACCAAGCCTCAGATAAGGTGGCACCTTCTGAGAGATTTGTTTGTACCCGACGTTCTATCTCTTGCTTAAAATAGTTTTGATCCCATTGATAGCGGGTAGGTCCAAACAATTCAATCGGTGTAGTCGCGTTCCCATACCACATAGTTCCAGCGACAACAAATGCAGCGAAGAATACTGCTGCAATACTGCTAGAAAGAACTGTTTCAATATTACCCATCCTCAAAGCCTTATAAAGCCTTTCGGGAGGTCTAACAGTTAAATGGAACAATCCTGCAATAATGCCGACAATACCAGCAGCAATGTGGTGAGCAACGACACCACCGGGATTATATGGGTTAAAACCACTCGCTCCCCATTCCGGTGCTACTCCTTGCATATGACCAGTAAGCCCATAAGCATCAGATACCCACATACCCGGACCCCACAGTCCAGTTTGGTGGAATGCTCCGAAACCAAAACAAAGTAAACCAGATAAGAACAAGTGAATACCAAACATTTTTGGTAAATCGAGAGCGGGTTCTCCAGTACGAGGATCTTGGAATAACTCTAAATCCCAGTAAACCCAATGCCAAACCGCAGCTAAAAATAGCAAACCGGCAAGAACAATATGAGCAGCTGCAACACCTTCAAAAGACCAAAAACCAGGGTCTTCTGCAACTGCACCGGTGATGTTCCAACCGCCCCAAGAGCCAGTAACACCTAAGCGAGCCATGAAAGGTAATACAAACATCCCTTGACGCCACATTGGGTTAAGAACGGGGTCTGAGGGGTCGTAAATCGCTAGTTCGTAAAGTGCCATTGAACCAGCCCAGCCTGCTACCAAGGCTGTATGCATTAAATGCACAGAAATAAGCCGCCCTGGATCGTTCAGAACGACTGTATGTACTCTGTACCAAGGTAGTCCCATCGACTACGCTCCTCCTTGATAAGTTATATGAACAAAAACTAATTTTTTTTTAATTGCTAGTGCTTTTAACTTTCTACAAAATTTCCTCAGATAAACTAAGGTTTGCAGAAACCCCAGTTGAACCGAAAACCACCAAGTATAAAGCCTAATAGTAGGATATCAACTGAGCCAGCAAAAATGAGAATGTTTTAAAAAGTGTAACTATTCATGGAGCTGTTTGCAACCTGCTTAACAATAGTTTTGAAGATTTGGTATGAGATTTTACCGTTTGTAATAAGTTAATTTCATTTCGGATTTTACGGTTTTAATATACATTTTTGCAGACAAGCATGAGAAAATGCGTAAAAAAATTTTTTCTTACGCATTTTGCAGAGTATTCTCTATGTCTATCGAATAGTTAATTCATTTGGTATTTATATTTGTTCTATTTGTTCTATTCCATAATACATATATGATTACAGATAAACTACAAAAGTTATTTGAATGGTGAAATTGATACGAAGCCCTGTCAATGGTTAAGATACTATGACAAATTTTCCTATAAAACGGCGATCGCTCCTATTTCTAGGATAGGCTAAACTTAGCTCAGACTATGGATTGAATATCCCGGGATTGAATATCTTGCAAATAGCACTTCGATCGAGCGATCGCTAAATGTTGTATTACTTGGTCGGCATTCATAAGACGCTTTAGTACTACGTTCCCTATATTATTAGCAGCATTTATTTTTAGGGAAGTTTGAGTAGGGATAACTTCTATCATGACGATAATTTCTTCTACTTGATGTAACCACAGGATTTCATCTTTTCGAGCAATACAAACATTTATTTTGTTTATATCAGGTTGACGCCTCCACGCAGCTATTTCCCATAGTCCTTCTGTCCCCCAAACTCTGCCAATAGTCCAACCTTCTGACAAAAAAAAAATATTTCATATATTTAATCTCTCTACTTACGTTATAAGAATTTATTTGCGTTATTTAACTGAATAAACTTAAAAATGTCTTTAGTCCTTACATAGCCGTGACAGTAAATTAGGTGTTTCAAACATTCCCCCTAAGCTTCCTTAAAACAGAAGCTT
>JBCCDM010000366.1:0-6757 GCA_039030795.1 Cyanobacteria bacterium P01_A01_bin.84 | reverse complement strand
CTATCTCACGATAATATGTTCATGTAACAAAAACTTTTTTAGAATATTTATAACTGAGAAAATATTTATACATTAGGTTGTTAAAACTTATGTAATCACTACAGAAAAAATTATTGATATTGATGTGGTGATAAATTTAAATTGCAGATATAAAAATTGTATCAGGGATATATTGTCAGCGATCGCTTAATTCTTGAGAGCATTCCAATTGTGCAAAAAGTCTGCAGGCTATAAGTCTAGGGCTACGATAATTGTAACCTCATGTTGCTTTTAATACATATGCTCTACTATAAATTAAAAAGCAGTGATGGATAAAAACAGACACAATCTTCTATACTCTCCTACAAAACCTCCCCAGCGTATTATTTGAATTACTGTAACAATCTCGTACCTAAGCATCCCATACCGAAATATTCTTCTATCTAAATCAATATATTTAATGAGCAGGACAATCTTTAAAAAAGATTAGCTCTACTTTTGAATATAATACTTAATTAACCAAAGGACGTTTTTCTGTTGAATTATTGCTGGTATTAACAGCAGGTTTACTTTCTGTTGTATTAGAGTTGGAATTATCTCCTGGTGTATTACCACAGCTAAATAAATCAATAGCTAGGGTCAACCCTGCAATTATATTTATAGGTGATTTCCTGAACATTACTTACAAGATAGATAGTATAGGATGATAATCGTTATCATATAGTAGATGTTGCAGTATGAGAAGTGAATTTTTAACCTAAATAATAATCATTCAGGAGTAATTGGTGTTAGAAGTAGAGCATTTGGATGTAAACTATCGGGGTACTGTGGCTATTGAAGATGTTAGTTTTCGTGCTTTCCCCGGAGAGATAATTGGTGTCATTGGTCCAAACGGGGCAGGGAAAAGTAGTTTGGTAAAAGCGATATTGGGTCTAATTCCTGTCGCTGGTGGAGTTATCAAATTTCGTAATAATTCTATAAAAAAGCAGTTAGGCTCAGTTGCTTACGTACCCCAAAGAACTACCATAGACTGGGACTATCCCATTACAGTCCAGAATGTGGTGATGATGGCACGTACTCGATATACAGGATGGTTTCGTCAACCGAATCGCAGGTCTCAAGAAATTGTTAAATCTGCGTTAGATAGAGTGGGAATGCTAGAATTTCGTTCTCGTCAAATTGGGGAATTATCTGGTGGACAGCAACAACGAGTATTTTTAGCGAGAGCATTAGCACAGCAGGCAGATTTATTGTTCTTTGATGAGCCATTTGTCGGTATTGATAAAAAAACAGAAGCTATTATGTTTGATGTTTTTAAGGAACTAAAACAGGATGGCAAAATATTAATGCTAATTACCCATGATTTGGGTATAACTTTAACGAAATGTGATTCTTTATTGTTATTAAATAAACATATTATTGCCAATGGTTCTATGAAAGAAGTTATTACCGCAGATAATCTACAACGGGCATATGGAGATAATATTTTATTTTTAAGTAGAGAAGTAACATTTGCCTAAGTCCCAACCAATTACCAATTATTGATAATGCTAAATCTACTAAATCTGCTATTAGAACCACTTAGTTTTGGATTTATGCGGGATGCGTTAGCGATCGCGCTTCTACTAGGTGTTCTTTGTTCCGTCGTTGGCTCTTATCTGATTGTACAACGTCAAGGATTGCTTGGTGATGCCATCGCTCATGCTGTTCTACCCGGAATTGCGATCGCGATGTTTCTCGGTGTTGATATTTTCTTGGGTGCATTTATTTCTGGAACCTTTAGCACTTTTGCGATCGCTTGGATAGAATCTCAGTCTCGGGTAAAAATTGATGCAGCAATAGCACTGGTTTTTTCGGGTTTCCTAGCGTTGGGTATTATGTTAATTAGTACCCTCAAAAGTAAAGTTGATTTACATCACTTTTTATTCGGCGATATTTTAGGTGTGACAACAGCAGATGTTTGGCACACTTTAATCATTACAGTTATTACCTTATTTTTAGTAAAAATTTGTTATAAAGAATTGCTATTTTACACCTTTGACCCTTTAGGAGCCGAAGCAAGTGGACTGCCTATAAATATAATTAATTTTGGTTTAACAGCAGCAATCACCTTAACAATTATTGCTAGTATGCAAGCTGTGGGAGTGGTGTTAGTAATTTCTCTGTTGATTGCTCCGGGAATTACGGCTTATTTACTAGTTAAAGAACTACATCACATGATGCTTTTAGGTTCGCTTATCGGTATAATTGGTAGTGTTAGTGGTTTATATATTAGCTATTACCAAAATGTGCCTTCGGGAGCTTCGATTGTATTAGTAATTTGTGGATTATTTTTATTCACGTTATTGTTTAGTCCTTCACAAGGTATATTAACTCGTCAAGTTGGAAGGAAAAGAAATCGTTCTCAAAGAGTTTTGCAGGAAGTAAGTTCGGTGAAGCGAAAGTGAGGTTTTGAAACCCAGAGGAGCGCAGAGTTTTTTAGTTTTCAGGTTCGGTATATTCGCAGAAAATCTTTAGTCCCACTTTGAGGAGATATAAGATAATAACAGTAGAAATAGCTGGATCTAACGGCAAACCAGATAAAGTTGTAATAGAAACAATTAATCCCGTAAGTAATGGAGCGCTACCGGGGTTTTTAGTATATTCTTTAAATTGAGCCTGAAAACCGTCATCACCGCAAAGTTCTTTGCGGAGTACAGTTAAAGTAGATTGCCAAAGAGATTTTTTATCGTAAGTATCCGTACCAAATTTTTCAGCCCAAAGTTCGTCGAAAGTAGTATTAAAATAACCGTTGTTTTGTTCTAGGGTAGCTAATGCTTTTTGTGCGGGTTCGTAATCTTTAAGCAGTTGCTGTTTTTGATTTATTTCGGTTGATTCGAGTTGGGTATTCATATTGATTTACGAAGATGTTAACTCTTGAATTAATTGTTCGGGTGTTAAAATTCGTGGAGTTGTAACCGGGAAGTCTTTCTGATTGCGAGTAACAATAGCATCTAAATTGTTAAGTACCGCAGCACCGTACAGAATTGCGTCTTCAAAATCTTTGAAATTGGTAGCAAGCGCCATTGAGATGATAGCTTGGTTCACCGTAGCGACTTGGCAGAAAGTTGCTATTTCCCTCAAGAATTCAAGGGTTAAATCTTTACCTTTTTCTCTACGGATAATGTAAAAAAGGTCGCCAAAAGAAGAAGCTGAGATATAACCTTCAATTTGTTCTTGTTCAGCAAGAGAAAAAACTGTTTCACTATTGCTAAAAAAGGGCTGTCTTTCAAAGGCGACATCCACAATAATATTAGTGTCAAAGCAGGACTTTCACAGGTTGTGTTTCTCCTTCAAAGCTTCCCATCTGGCTTCATCTGCGTCAAAATCAGCAGGAGCAGGTTTTGTTTTTTCAAACCAACCTTGCAATGCTTTGATTTTTGTTGGTCTTTTAGATGTTTCTGCTGGCGATTCACTGGCAGTTTCTGAGGAATTAACTTCATCAGCTACCTGTAAAATAATTACTTCCACATTTCCGGGTGGTATTTCAATAGGTTGTGTAACTACTAAATTACCTGTTGCGTCAATTTTTACTTTGGCTTTGTAAGCTTGCATATTAGGGTTCCTTTTTATTTATAGGAAAGAAGAATGTAATTTTAGATTACTGCTTATCATTATATTTTTCTAGAGTGGCGATCGCCGTTCCTTGGGAATGATGTTTTTTCTGATTTAAGGCTTTCAACTGTATTAGATTCAATCAAAAACCGCTATATTTATATAGTTACCAAACATTATAAAAGCCAACCTGACTTTTCACGGTAAGTCCTCAACCAACGAAATTACGTTACTTTTTCCACAATCTTATTATCAATAGCTTAAAACTAATGACAATAGTGAACGAAAAACCAGGGTTTGGGAAAACGTAAAAATTGCCTTTTCCACATAACGTGAAAAGTCAGATCCATCAGCCCCGCACACAAAAGAGTTACACCAAGAATAGGTGTACTAACATCTTTTTGAATTCGGAAGTGAATAAAAGCTAGAATTACTGTGAAAGCCGCAGTACAAAAAGCACTCCACTCTAGAATTGTATGAGTGAAACTACCTTCTAAAGTCTGATATAAGGTCTCTGTAAGTTCAACTGGATTTACTTTAGCTGTTGGAAAAATATTTTCCAAAATTAGGGAGGTTTGATTGGAACTAAAGTCTACCCCCATCAAATTTAAAGTGAATGGTAGCAAGCATATTAACCATACAGATATAACTAATTGCTTGGGAAGCTTGGGAATTTGATGAGAGTTTGTCACCACTACAAGAACCTCTAATTACGCTGAAATATCTATAGGCAAAAACTAGAACATAAAGTAAAAATAAATACGACAAAATTAAGATAGAAGTCTGCTGCTTAAAATTCTGATGAATATTATATAAATTTTATTATGAAGTATAAATTCATTATTAAAGTAGAAACCCACCAACTCCCTTATAAATAGGACTTACGCACTCGTAACGAGAAATAAGGCTTTGCGTTAACTACGTTATGCTACGCAAACGCGCTAGCGTGTCCGATAGGACTTATACTAACCCCACGGTCGCTCCGGACGTAGTAAATACGTAGTCTGTACGTAAGTCCTGATAAAATTGGGCTTTGATTAGGACTTGCTGAATAAAATTAAAAAGCTTTCTAAATAAGATTTTCAAGCCTTTTTGTTCAAAATAAGTGTCTTCTTTATAGCAAATATATCCTCAAAACCTTTACATTTTTACAATAAATTTTTATGTTAAGGCGATATCTGCCAAGTCTCCATACATGGATATTTATAAATGGATATTTGTAGTTAAAACCTTTTCTCTACAAGGTTTTAACTACAAACTAAATTATCAGAATTAATGGGACAAAGCCCTAATAAATTAGGTGCATCCCAGCTTTTATTTTTTCATGAGATAATAACTGTCATTACGAGCAGGAACGACGCAGCAATCGCAAAATTTATAACTAAAAAAGAGTCCATAGGATTGCTATGTCCTACCGGTAACGCACACCCTCCGCTCGTAATAACATTCAAACAAGTGGGATGCTCCCTAATTTCCTGAAGCTTCTAGGATAAATACTAACCACGAGCAAACTGCTTTCTATTTAACTTTAAACCTTGAAATACCCTTGCAAACGACTTTCTTTTATCTTCTTGCACAAACATTAAGGGAACTAAAGCTATTAATCGACAAGCAACTGAAAAAGCAAATAAACCCGGTAGACCAAAAGAAATACTCTCAGCGAGGAAACTACCGATAGTAGTTCCAATAGCACTCATTCCACCAGCAAAAGCAGCAGCGATCGCAAAATAAATTGACTGATTGCGAATTGGTGCGATCGCAATTTGCATATTATTACTACACAATTCTATAGCGTTGATAGTACCACCAATCAAAATATGTAAAAGTGGCAGCCACAACCAAATGTCTAGGGAGCTATTACCAATACCTACCCAACAAATTGGAGTAATAGCAACTAAAATACCCGTTAAGAAAAGAATTGAACGATTACCAAGTCTATCCGCCAGCTTACCCCAAAAAATCAACATCAACATTCCTGCACCTGCTTGTAAGCTACCATATAGCGTTACCGAGCTAACTTCTAAACCTAAGTTATCCAACATATACAGGTTGAAAAAAGGGGTACTCAGGTTAAAAGCAAACATCCACAAACCAAAGTAGGCTAGAAATATTAAAAAGTTAGTATCTTTGAGAATATTTTTAATTACACTTTCCGATTGCTTATCTTTAGAATCCTCGACTATCCGATGTTGAGTTTTTCTCTTACCAACAGCATTTTGCACTTGGGGATTAATATCTGCCTTGAAAAACTGACAAGACAAACTCACAAATCCTGCTAAAACTCCCAAAAATAGGATTACTCCGTAGCCTTCTATACTGCCACCGTGCCATGTTGAGACAATAAAACCAGCTATAGGAACGCAAATTAATTGAGTCAGACGAGCTAAGCTATTACGCAATCCAAAATATCTTCCCCGCAACTTTTGAGGTACTAACATTGCCATCCAACTCAACCAAGCAGCATTTCCCAAGGCTGTCATTATATAGCTAACTAAAATCACCGCCAAGGTTAAAACTATCAGTTGATGGTTGCTCACATCCAGCAAACCCCAAGTGGAAATAAAAATAGCTGCAACTACAACTAACCACAGAAAACGTGCTATCCCGTTAGTCCAAAGACAATAACTATGACGACTATTAGTACGTTCTGAAATGTAAGCACCCAAAGGTTGAAGCAAGTTTACCAACATCGGTATAGACGAAAGCATCCCAATTTCTACCGCAGAAGCATTCAGTTCTATTAAAAAGTTGCTTAACAAAATTCCAGTTGTTGTACCTGTAGTCGCAACTGCGAAAACTTCTGCAAAAATACCATCTACAGTGGAAGCTTTTAAGCTATTCCGAGTCTTGTTTTTAGAAGTCTTTTGTTTTTGATTCTCTAAAGTTTGTGAATCTAAATCCTGTGAATCTAAAGCTTGTAAATTAGAAGTGAGTGCTTGCTCACATTTACTTAATAAGCCCTCGGAGACTCCTAGAGTCAAATTAGTAGCAGTATCAGCCTGAATCGAATGCATCGCCAACCCTTGGGTGTAAAACTTTTTGTATTAACTGGAGATTTAATAAATTGATTTTTTTTATCAGATATACTGATAATTCTTAGTTATCTTATCTTAAGTTTTGGTGGATTGCAGGCGGCTTACTAATCCTGGCCTATTTGCTAGGCTCCTTACCGACAGGGTTTGCG
>JBCCDM010000365.1:0-6769 GCA_039030795.1 Cyanobacteria bacterium P01_A01_bin.84 | reverse complement strand
TTTGTGCTCAATTCTTAGGTAGTCAGAAACATAACCATAAAAAAAGTAAGTATTGAGCGATTTTTATTGCTTTAGAGTATTTAGGTAGCAGATTTTAGTTGATGCATTTTTTGAATACGGAATGTCTCCATCAGCTATTGTATTAATATACATATTAAGCTGAAAAGTTATTAGTTTTAAACGAAATAAAAAAATTAAATTAGAAAAAACTTTTGATACTTGTATCTTATAACTAATTTTAGTACTTTTGTTAATTTAATTTTAACTCTATCATAAACTATTGAATTATTCTGATACTACCCATGATGAAATATAAACCTCGTTTCCTTTTTTTATTGGGTTCGGGACTATTGATTTTTCTAATCATTTATTTGGTTCACGAATACTTTTCTCCACATCAGGAAAATAAGAATCCATCTTTAATTAGACTACCATGGCAAAAATATCAACTAACTATTGCAGCAGGTAAGTCTACTGGAGATAGTTTTACTTTTGCTCAAAAATTAGCATATATAGTTAATAAAACAGATAGTAATCTTATTGTAAAGGTAGAAGAAACTGATGGAACAAAAGCAAACTTAGAACGATTAGAAAAAGGGAAAGTACAGCTAGCAATGGCTCAAGCTGATATACCTATCACAACAGAAGCTCAATTAGTATCATTTCTATTTCCAGATGTGTATCAGCTGATTGTTAAAAATAATTCTGGAATTGATAATGTATTAAAGCTTAGAGATAAGGTTGTTGCCTTACCACCTTCCCAGGGTGGTCAAATTGAGTCTTTTAATTTTTTAATGAATCATTATGGTTTAATTACTAATAATCAATATGATTTTAAAACACTAAAAGATACGGATGTAGACCAAAAATTTTGTCAAAAAGATTCTCAAGTAGATGCAGTATTTCATGTCCGTCTGGTAGGCAATTCTGCTATTAAAAAATTACTTACAGAATGTGACGGAAAATTCGTCCCAATTCACCAGTGGTCTGCAATGATTAATAAACACCCCGAATTAGAAGAAGGTAAAATTCCCCAAGGGGTTTATCAGGGTAATCCAGCTATTCCAGCTGAAGATATTAGCACTGTATCTGTCCGCAGACTTTTGCTTGCACATAAAAACGTACCGAAAGAAGCAATACAGGAAATAACCAGAATTTTATACGAACGTCGTCAGCAATTTGTTTATAGCTGCACCAAATTGAACTTGGAAGATCAGAAATGCGAGGATAGTAAACATCTTAAAACAAGAATGCCAGCAGCAGCTTTAATTAGTCAGCCTAAAAGTTTTAGCGATACTGGTAAATCGATTCATCCTGGAGCATTAGCTTATTACAATCGAGAACAGCCTTCATATCTGGAACGTTACTCTGGTATTTTTGAAGTTATAGTTGCTCTTGTGATTCCTTTTATCTCTTGGCTAACCTTATTTCAGCAAAGAATTGAAGCTGCACGAAAGAATAAGGCTGATGATTATATTAGAGAAGTAACAGCATTAATGGATGCAGAAGAATTAATTAAAGCTATATTAGAGTTAATTAATGCAATTCAAGTTAATAATGACTTAATCATAATTGAGCGCTTTCAGAACTTAATTATTGAAAAAACTGCTAAAATTTTAACTGAGAAAAAAGAAGCAGAACAAGCCCGTAGCAAAAATAAAATTTCCCAAGATTCTCTAGAGTCTTTTAGTAAAACATTACGCAAAGTTGTAAATGCAATAGAAAAATTACCATCTTCTCATTCAAGTATTATTTTTGTCAAAATTCCACAAAAAGCCGCAGAAATTCTGCAAAGAAGACAAGGAAAACCAGCACAAAACTCTTTACTAGATATAATTATAAATTGGTTTTCTTTAAAGAAAGTTCAAGACATAAATCGACTGACACTAGACTTAAAAAATACTTTGAAAAATGCTATGGCAAACTTGAAAACTCAAAAAAGTTTTCAGGATTTATCTCAGTTCATTGATAGCGAGCATCAAGAAATTAGTCGCGACTTAGATGCTATCTTTAAAAGAAGTGTGAATGCTTTAGTTTCAGAAAGAATTTCTCAAGACTCCTTCCAAGCTTTTCGAGTAATTTGGCAAATTGCCAAGAAAGATACTGATGAGGATTTAGGTGGTGACGGACTAGCTACCAATCGAAACTAAGTAAAGCTTATCCCTGATTTTACTGCTGAGTGTTACTGTACAATGGTAATTTGGGAAAGATAAATTTAAATATTTATTTATTTATCGTTTTGAGGAACTATCAACCTATGGAGGAGCCTTTACAAGGGAGTGATCATAATACATCTAATGAGTCACCCGATGAATTTGAAAAATCTCTTGAACACTTAGAACGTATATTAGACGAAAATCAGGAGGAAGAACAAAAACACTTATCTAAGCAGGAAAATATCAACAAAAAAAGCGACTTATCAATTTGGGAAGATGCGATCGCTGATATTGAGCAGTACTTAGAAAAACGCAAAAATACAGAAAGTCAATCATGAGTAATCGTAAACTCAGCAGTACACTAATAATTACACATTACCTGCTTTACCCATCTCTAATCTGGCGCTGTGCCTCATACAGCATCAAAGCAGCAGATACAGCTACATTTAAAGATTCTACACCTTCAAATAAAGGAATTTTTGCTTCCACATCAGCCATTTCGGATAACTCTTGAGATAAACCAGCCCCCTCATTCCCCAGTAAAATTAGACTTGGTCGCTTCCAGTCAACTTCCCAATAGGTTAAAGTTGCATTAGGCATAGTTGCAACTACTTGCATCTGGGCTAATTGAGATTTTTCTACCGTAGCTTTTAAATCTTCACTAACAGAGGTTGGTAGTCTAAACCACTGTCCAGCAGTTGCACGTAAAACCTTAGGATGATCTAAATCTACACTGCTTTTACTTACCCATAACCCAGAAGCACCAGCTGCTGCTGCTGTACGAATCATTGTTCCTAAATTCCCTGGGTCTTGTATAGTTTCTAATCCTAGAACCAAACCAGCAAATGGAATCTCTTTATGCTGTAAACCCTTAGCTGCCGTAGCCACAACTCCATCAGGCTGTACAGTAGTAGTCATAGACTTAAGTACTTCAGCAGAAACAACTTCCAAGCGATCGCACTTTGTTGCAACTTTCTGCCATAACTCCGAATGTATTCTAAGCCATTGTTCAGTACAGCACGCGCTTACTAAGGGATAATCAACTGCACAAGCTTCCTCTAATAAATGGGTTCCCTCTAAAATAAACAAGCCTTGCTTACTGCGCTCTTTCGCAGAGTGTAACTTCCGAATTTGCTTAACTAAAGGATTTTGTAAACTCGTTAACACAGTATAGGCAGGAACTTAATAGCTGGACTTACAATCAAAATCAAAACAATTCAAATGCGGAACCCGGGACTTGAACCCGGAAGCCCTAAACGAGCACTAGAACCTGAATCTAGCGCGTCTACCAATTCCGCCAGTTCCGCGTTTGCTTACTTTTTATTCTCGTGAATTATTTTTGTTGATCGCGAATATTTCACAGCTGCTAATTATTACTTATATATTCTCTCGTTGTCAAGTAATTACATGAGGACATTCAGAATTATTGATATACTCCTAGTCGCTTTAGGGTGAAGATTCTAGGATACTGAACTTAGATAGCAGTCAAAAACTGTCTAACATCTACTCTTCTACTGGAAAATCTCCTCACTAGCTCGACGAGTCCAAACAACCAGAATTAGTTTTTTCTCTAATTGCTCTGCTCTTTACCAATTTTCCCTTACTTACTTACCCCTACCTATGAATAATTGTGACTGGTTCACACTTACCCAAACATAAATCAAATCGAATTCCAAAAATTAGATATCTCCAACAAATAATCCTACAAACATTTCTAGAATTGCCTCTAAAACAAGGACTCCGGGCTGTACATATTTAAATTATAGAATTATCTATCCCCCTATTGTAAGGAATTAATCTTTTATGTAGTGAAAAAATGTAGACAAATCAAATCTTTACTGTAGAATCAAAACCAACTTGAAGTAAGTAAAATTAAGCTTTTAGGATGGGAGGTAGGCTTATTAATTACTCCAGTGGCTTACCAAATGCAAAGCCCTCAGCAGCAACAGACTCCTCAGTCTTGCGAATTTGGGGAGGGAATCCTTTGCAAGGTCAGGTCAGAGTTAGTGGTGCGAAAAACTCAGCATTAGTTATTATGGCTGGGGCACTGCTATGTTCGGGAGATTGTCGAATTCGCAATGTTCCCTTACTTGCAGATGTAAAGCGGATGGCTCAAGTGCTATCAGCTTTAGGAGTAGATATCAAACAAAATGGCGATACTTTGGATGTTAATGCCAAAGATTTTTCCATGTCAAAAGCTCCTTATGAACTAGTAACTAAACTAAGAGCCAGTTTTTTTGCAATTGGTTCTATACTCGCAAGATTAGGAGAAGCACAAATGCCTTTACCAGGTGGTTGTGCAATTGGAGCAAGACCTGTGGATCTCCATGTCCGGGGACTACAAGCAATGGGAGCAAACGTTGAAATTGAACATGGTATCTGTAATGCCTACGTACCAGGTAACAATAATCGTTTACAAGGAGCCAGAATATATTTGGATTCCCCTAGTGTGGGAGCAACAGAAACCTTAATGATGGCAGCGACCCTCGCAGATGGGGAAACCATCATTGAAAATGCAGCTAGAGAACCAGAAGTGGCTGATTTAGCAAACTTTTGTATTTCTATGGGTGCAAAAATTCAAGGTGCTGGTACTAGTACCATTACTATTGAAGGGGTTTCGGAATTACACTCTACTGACTACACAATTATTCCAGACCGTATTGAAGCCGGAACATTCTTGGTTGCTGGTGCAATAACTCGATCTGAAATTATTTTATCCCCGGTATCCCCAGAACATCTAATTCCAGTCATTGCCAAATTGGAAGAAATGGGAGTTTCTATTATTCAAGAAGCTCCAGACTGTCTGCGGGTAAAAGTCTTAGAGAAATTAATTGCTACTGACATTGATACATTACCCCATCCTGGTTTTCCCACGGATATGCAAGCGCCATTCATGTCTTTACTATCTGTAGCAGAAGGCGATAGCGTTATTAACGAAACAGTCTTTGAAAACCGTTTGCGTCACGCTTCTGAGTTAAATCGTTTGGGAGCAGATATTCGAGTAAAAGGCAATACTGCATTTGTTAGGGGAGTACCACAACTATCTGGTGCCCCTGTAATGGGTACAGACCTGCGAGCAACAGCAGCATTGGTCTTAGCTGGACTTGCCGCAGACCAAATGACTAGCGTTGAAGGTCTACAACACCTCGATCGTGGCTACGATCGGTTGGATATCAAGCTCCAACAATTAGGCGCTAAAATCGAGCGTATCGATTCAAAAGAAACAGAAAGAGAAACAGAAAAAGCAACACAAGTTGTAGCTAGTTACAGTAATAATACTGAACATTCTGTTTCTAATTAATTTTACTGAATACCTTATATGCTTGTAAATAGCTGATATTAACTCGAGAATAATCTCAAGAAGTAAAATTTGAATATATAGGAATACTCCACGAAACTGTTATAAATGTGACATTTTCGTGGAGTAATTAATTTCACGGAGGCACAAAGGTCAATACCCATTCCTGCAACTTCTATATAAATTAGATACAATGATTGTTATTGAGCTAACTATTACTTATTTTGCGGCGTTATGTCGAGAAAATATAATAGAAAGCTGTAAACTATATTTTTATTAAAAAACTTGCTTTGTTATGGCTTCCTTAAAGACTCAGTTGATTGGTCTAAGAGCAGATTCTTTCCGTCATCCTTTAGATTTAGAAGCAACCAAAGCACTTAAGCAGATTCCTGGTATAGACCTGATAGTGCGAAATCTTTTAGGTCCTGTGGCAGAGCAAGTTTTCTATGTAGAAAATATCGCTTCTAGTGTTTTAGTTAGTGAAAAACAGCTTCCAGAGTTACATAAGCTTTTGCTAGATGCAGCAAAAATTCTGGATATCGAGCCACCTCAGCTATAAGTGAGACAGCATCCGGCTCCTAATGCTTATACATTTGCTATGCGGGGTAAACAGCCCTTCGTGATGCTCCATACTTCTTTAGTGGATATGCTGACTCCAGAAGAAGTTCAAGCAGTTATAGCTCATGAATTAGGTCATTTGAAATGCGACCATAGTCTTTATTTAACTCCTATCAACTTGTTGATTCTAGCAGCAGCAAGCGTACCCACTATTGGTGTATTTATAGCCCAAGCCATTCAATCCCAACTTTTGGAATGGATACGTTGTGCAGAATTCACCTGCGATCGCGCGGCTTTACTGGCTACTCAAAATCCTAAAGTGGTAATGTCAGTACTAATGAAATTAGCTGGTGGTTCGCCAAATCTATCATCTCAACTTAACTTAGATGCTTTTATCGACCAGGCACGTGCTTACGATGACATCAGCAAAACCGAATTAGGCGAACTTGTCAAAGCTTCCCGTACTGCTCAACTTACTCATCCAGTACCAGTACTGCGGGCACGAGAGATAGATCGCTGGGCAAGTAGTAAAGAATATCAAAAGTTGTTGCAAAATCCAGGAATAGAGTATAATAATAAAGTTGAACCCAAGGGCGAGTGGCGAAATTGGTAGACGCACCACACTCAAAATGTGGCGTAGCAATACGTGTCGGTTCGAGTCCGACCTTGCCCATTTAAATACTTGATAATATTCAAAGTAAAGATTCAGAATCAAATTTCATAAATTGTAGATTTAATGAAATCAGAAAAATTGTAT
>JBCCDM010000364.1:0-6814 GCA_039030795.1 Cyanobacteria bacterium P01_A01_bin.84 | reverse complement strand
GGTTAGCGAGGGCAGAGCTCCCCTCTCAGTTGAAGTTGAAATCAGTATGCAACTTGTGAAACCCAAAGGGTCACAATAAACTTGGGTGTGAAGCCTACACTAACATATTTTATGTAATTTAAATTACCCAAACTACATATGCTATTCTTTCTTCTGAAGAAGAACATCATCTCCGGTTAATTAATAAGTATCCAGAGAATTTATTTAGCCAGAATTGTAACCATCATCTCAAAACTTATGCGATCGCGACTATAAATTAGGTGCCACACCCTCGAAAATAGTTCTTTTTGTAAGTCCTGCATCTTTTGAATTATCTGAAATTGGGTGCAGGTCTTTGATTTTGGAATGCAGATTAAAAGTATTTTATTTCCCTTTCCCTTTTTCCCTTAACTGGATGAGTATTTATTTCATTCTTGAAGTAACTGACGAGCATATTCGATTGCTTCTTTATCTGTAGATATTTTGCCTTCGACTTGAGCAACTGCTATTTCTGTAAGAATTTTTCCAATTTGTGGCGAAGAAGCTATGTTTAGAGATATGATTAGATCCTTACCACTTACCAAAGGAGTGGTATGTGCGACCAGATCGTCAGGGATAAGGTAGCTAGCGATCGCCCAATCGATCGCGTCTACCTTATTATTATGTGCTAAGGACAAAATTGCTGTAGTTGGGAATACATCTCCTACAGCTTTAAAAAAAAAGTATTTTTCCCGCAATGAAATTTGCGGTTTACTTAATTGGGAAAAGTTTTTTAAGGCAGTGGTGACGGCGTTAATTTCTGCTTTAGAATAGGTGATTTCTTGTAATTGTGTTTCTGCAATTTCCAAGTTTTGACTGACCAAACAAGCAATATAAGCGATTCCCAACCAAGTAGTTTTAATCCTTTTATGGATTGGCTGATTAAGTTTTATGTATAATTGTTGCCATTTTTTCTTAATTGTAGATACCGCATGATCAACTTTTTCTAATCTCGATATACCTTCTACTGTGGCATTCTGAAAGAAGAATGCAAGTAAACCGTCAGTGCAAGCTTTTTGTAACCAAGGTGTACCGTTAACTGAACTTAACATATAGCTTACTTCTACCCGTACTCTTTCCGGGGCGACCTGTCCAATAAGTGACGAGAGGGAACGAATGGTTTCTTGGGTATGAGGCTCAATAGTAAAATTCAGTTGGGAAGCTTGACGATATCCTCTGAGTAACCGTAGGGGGTCGTCTTGCAAATTTTTTGGGGAGATCATTTTTAATAATCCCTCCTCTAAATCCCGATAACCTTGCAATGGATCGATGATATCCTCAGTATGAGGATTGTAAGCGATCGCGTTAATGGTAAAATCCCTTCTATGTAGGTCTGTTTCTAGGTTTTCTCCTTCTTGTTTTGCAATATCAACCGTAGCATCAGGAAATACAACTCTGGCAATTTGTCTTTCGGAATCAAGTAATACAAAACCAGCCTGGTAATGATTTGCTATTTTACGAGCTATCTCTACTGCACCATCAGCTACAACAAAGTCTAAATCTAAATAATCCCGCTCTCTACCTAAAAGTGCATCTCTAACAGCACCACCTACTAAATAACTTGATTTTGGTAAAAATTCTAAGCTAAAAGGATATTTCTCTGGAAGTAGATTTGCAGTCTTAGGATTAAGCATTGTTATAAATAAGAAATAAAAATACTAATAAAAATTAATTAATTAGGCGATCGCTAGCACTAATGAGTTTCCTTAAGCTAAATTAACAATAAAGGTATTGGAGTTGATTGCCGCTTATGTGTATTTGTGTCAACTGCCACTATGTGGATCGCTGTATTACATATCATGCTGTTGAAAACCAGCATCAACAACCTCATCTTACAGAAACTCCCGTTTTTGAACCAAATGAACCCACTATCAACGTAAACATTCGTACAAATGACGACATCATAGAAATGGAATGGGATGTTGTAGGATGCCTAAGTTTTAAGGAAGAAGCTGGAAAATGGTCTAAATTACGTCCAGGAGAAATGGTTCCAACTTAATTTTTATCCAACTTAATCTTCAGTTGTTAACTGTAGATATACAGGGACGAAAGATAAAATTCGGTTTAAACTGTTTGTCTTTCCCAGCCTATAAATCAATACGGTTCAGTTCAGCCTAAAAATTTAAAATAGTGTAGGTTGGTTAAAATTATAGCCGTTTTTATCTGAGTGAGGTACAGTTCATGTCGCAATAAGGTAGAAGGCAGAAAAAGATATACCTCATTTAATTGAAATCTGCTGTATCAACCTCGAAAGTTGGGTTTCGTTCCTCAAGTCAACCTAGAATATTATTAATCCCAACCGTATTGGTCTATGACTGGAAAAACAAGTATTGGAAACGGTTGATTTTCCCTTTCCCCTCTGAGATTATTTACGCTAAAGTTTACCCCAAATATTCAGTAAAATTACAGGGTATAACTGTTAAATTTTACTATGGATTGGATAAAACTCCTAACACCAAAAAGACTTGGTAGAAGCGAATCTGAAGATATTCAGTGGAATCGCACCTGCTTTCAAAAAGATTACGACCGATTGGTCTTTTCTTCCCATTTTCGTCGTTTAAAAGATAAAACACAGGTTTTTTCACTTTCTAATAATGACTACATTCGGACTCGTTTAATTCATAGTTTAGAAGTTTCCTGTGTGGGACGTTCCTTGGGGAGGATTGTTGGTGAGCAAATAGTCAAAAGACACAAACTCTATACGTATGGATTTAGCGCTTCTGATTTTGGTGATATCGTTTCAGCAGCTTGTCTAGCGCATGATATAGGTAATCCACCCTTTGGTCATGCAGGGGAAGATGCCATTCGGATTAAATTTGAGTCCTGGTATAGTGCATATGATAATCCCATAGAACAATTGCTCAGTAAATCTGAAAAAACAGACTTTGATTTATTTGAAGGTAACGCTCAAGGTTTTCGGATTCTGACCAAATTAGAAATGCCTTATAGAAAAGGAGGGATGCAGTTAACTTGTCCCACTTTAGCAGCATTCGTAAAATATCCTCGAGAATCTTATATACCCTCTAATATATTAAATAATTATTCTGGTAGCAGTGTGAAAAAATATGGTTTTTTTCAAGCAGAAAAAGAAATATTTGCAGAAGTTGCAAACACCGTAGGTCTGATTCGTCGTCACGATCTTACCAGTTGGTGGTGCAGACATCCTTTAACTTTTTTAATGGAAGCGGCTGATGATATTTGTTATCTAATAGTTGATATAGAAGATGCTTATCGTATGGGTTATATCACTTTTGATAAAGCTGAATTTTTATTACAAAGTATTGCCAAAATTGAAAGTTTAGGTATAAATCAGCCGGAAACTATCAAACACCTAAGAGGTAAGTCAATTGATAAATTAGTTAGTGAAACAGCAGAAATCTTCTTGGAACACGAAAAAGAAATACTAAGCGGTCAATTTGACCAAGATTTATTATCTCTAAGCAATTATGCAAAACATTTAGAAATAATAATTCAAACAATTAGTTCTACAGTTTTTCAACACCGGGATGTTTTGAGGATTCGGATAGCTGGATACGAAGTATTAGGAAGATTGTTTATTGAGTTTGTTGAGGCTGCTATTAACAACAGTCAAAAAGGTAAGTTGGTGTGTCAATTGTTACCAGAAAAATATCGTCCCCAACCAGGAGAAAGTAAGTACCAGAAAATTCTGAAAATCACAGATTATATTTCGGGTATGACGGATTCTTATGCTACGAGTTTATTTCAGCAATTAAGCGGTATTTCTTTGGGTTAAGATATGTAAATTATTTTCAGGATGCTGCTGTTGATTTTCAATTTTTTTCAAGAATATGGTTGTTTTAAAAATCTTATAATCTATATTATTTAAAATTATTTAAATTTAATAATTCTAAACTTGATGGTGAATAGTAGTGAAGGGTATTTATCTCTCTTTTTGTCACTTCTGGAAAGCTAATCGCTGTAAGGCTTTCATAGACTGAGTTTCAGGTTTTTATAGTTAGCGTGCCTTCCAATGTTAGAAAATAAAACCTCACACAACATAGACTGGACAAGGCTTACAGTTTTTCAGTTCGATTTTTGTTTTCCGAGAGTGATATAAGAGGGTTATATAGCTATTGGATAAGAAGAAGCGATGCAAAGCAGCTAAAACCTTAAAGTCAAAAGCTGCTTCTATTTTCTTAATTTTGGTGCGTTAGGAATAATATCCTAAACACACCCTACTCATCAGATTAAGTGTAGCCTTGTTATCAAAAGAGCTTTTAGCATGAAGCCGAGAAAGCTTTTAGGTTGTGGGTATAGACTCTACTGCCCCTACAGTATCCTCCATTTAATCCCTGCTTGCAGCTAATAGCTAAAAACCCTTGAATCTAAGTTAAAACTGACCGCTAAAGATAGGCTGTACTTTGCGGTCAATCAATTCCCCCAAGTCATCAGCAATTGTTAAATGATTTGGTTTACAACGTTTGACATCGACAAATATTCCCTGGGCACCTTCTGCTTCTAAATCTTCTATATAGCCTTTCATCGCAGTTTTTGCATCAGTCACGTTGATGAATGGACCAAAGTAGTAAGTACATCTAGGAGTCTGGGTTTTGACTTCTACCCACCAAGCTAAGCCCAAGTTTTGCAGAGTATTGGTTAATAGTTCTTTGATGATGTTTAGGGAGTTCATAATTGCGATTTTGAGTAACTTTTAAGATTCAGTACAAATTTGTTAAAGTTTTATTGTCTTCACATTTCTTTATACTCTGTAATCCTACTTTTTTCAAAGTATTTTATGATTAATCGTCTAAGTGTAATTTATTTAACCAACGTTGACGATAAATTTCATACAGAGTCATTCCCGTGGCTACGGAGGCATTGAGGCTGGGGGTTTTTCCAGTTAGAGGGATAGAAACTAACACATCGCAAGAACGCTGAGTTAGCATACCTAAACCTTCACCTTCAGAGCCAACAACTATGACCACTGCACCGCTAAACTTGACGGTATGCAATGGTTTGCTAGCCGAGTCGTCGGTTCCATAGACCCAGAATCCGGCTTCCTTTAATTCTTCGAGAGCACGGTGTAGGTTAATAACTCTAGCGACAGGGAAATTTTCTAAAGCACCTGTGGAAACTTTCATTACGGTAGAAGTGATTCCTGCTGCTCTTCTCTGAGGAATTACTAATCCTTGAGCGCCGATTGCTTCTGCTGTACGGATAATTGCTCCGAGGTTATGGGGATCGGTAATTCCGTCTGCAGCAATTATGACAGGTTCTTTACTTGCTGCGAGTGCTTTTTCGATTAATTCATGCAGGTCGAGATAATCGTAGGGAGCGATTTGAGCTGCAACACCTTGGTGATTTCCTTGAGCAATTCTGTCTAAACGTTTGGGTTCAACTTCGTCGATGATGGTACCGTTTTCCTTGGCTTCAAGAATGAGAGAATGGAAGCGAGGATCGTAGCGCAAACGGGGTGTAATCCAGAGTCGATTCAGACGACGTTTGCTCTCAAGGGCACTTAACACAGAATGTCGTCCATAGATCAGATCGGTATGATCTTGGGTATTTTCGGTTTCTCCCGAAGATGAGAAGTTTCGATGTTTCGGTCTAAATTTGTCATCCCTATCATTATGGGGGCGATCGCGGCTAAATCTACCTTCTTCAGAAGTTCTATTGGGAAACTTTAGTTTGTGTCTTGGGGATTTATTGGAGCGATTGGCTTTAGATAACGGTTTTATTGGTTTATTAGTCATATGGGTATTTGTGTGAGTCATTGATAGGTAGCACTTCTATATCGAATCTATAGAGAGCCAAGTCCAATTAACTGATCAAAGGTAATTAATGATTTTTCCTTATCTTTTGAGGTCGAGCTTTTCTAAAAGTTCGTATAAGCGTCCAACATCGGAAAGATACAAGTAGCCAATCAAGGTTTCCAAACTGGTTGCTTGTTGATAAATGTGGGGATCTACCCGCTTCGGACGTTTGGAAGCAGCATTTCTACCTTTACGAACAATTTCCAATTCATTAGTATTTAAATGAGTACTAAGCGATCGCAATAGTTGGGCTTGGGCTTCTGCTCTAACTTTTGCTACTACTAAACGGTGATAGATTTCTGGTCGTTGGGGTGGTAATAAATAAAAACTTCTGATATACAGTTCATAAACTGCGTCTCCTAAATATGCTAATGCGGTGGGAGATATCTGTGATAACTGGGTATGAGTAATATGTTGAGAAAATTGCTCTGCCACGTTTTGGAGAATCTCATCCGAATATAAACTTTGGTCATCAGATTTCTTAGTTTGCTTTTGTAGTGGCTCTTCCCGATTCAATCTCACCTTTCAATTTCCCTAAATACTAAAATTCAAAGCATCTATCGGGACAATTGGATTCGCTAATCAACGTCACTGCAATTTTACTCAGCATAATATTTAATTAGGAAAACTATCTCAAAATATTTTACCTTTACAAGTTGGATTTGACATTAATTAATATTTAATAATTTTGATAATTTTAAGATTTTGACTGATTAAATTAACTTTGCCTAGTTTTTTTGCGGTCTGAGAATTGAGGTAATGTCATCATGCTATTACTAATAATGCTTGATTTAAAGCCTAAAATTCAATGTATCGACTGACAAAAGCTATAAATACAAAAAAGTCATTTTTTTTTAAATGAATAGAAATTACACATGATAATTTTTATTTCCCCAACAGTAGCGATGTAACTACCCTGTCATAGCTTAACACAAAACCCGTGGGGGGGGAGCAAAAGCAAAGGGGATGGGTGTTGAGTGCCTAAATCTTAAAGATATTAAAGATAAATTTTTTATTGCAAT
>JBCCDM010000363.1:0-6817 GCA_039030795.1 Cyanobacteria bacterium P01_A01_bin.84 | reverse complement strand
TAGCGATCGCTAGGGTTGATTTTCCGGAAATAAGTTAACCTATCTTGATAGTGTTAATCTTTCTACAAAAAGTAAATGATTTTTGGATTTTTCATTTTAGGCTTAATAAGCTTATTAGGATTATTATCCTTCGTTAGCTATATTGCTTGGTGGTATCCACTAGAGCTTATAAGTCATTTTCGAGTTCAATATTTATGCCTTTCAATAATTGTTACTGGATTACTATTATTATTTTGGTGGCAAAAAGTTATTAAAGTTAAAGCTTTATTTTCTATATCTTTATGGTTATGTTTATTAGTAATTATTTTAAATGCAGTTGAAGTGATTCCTTGGTATTTTCCACATTCTCAGCAGATAAACACAAATACTGAGAAAAAAGTTAGACTTTTATCTTTTAATATTAATGTTCAAAATCAACAATATCAAGATATCGTAAATGTGGTAGAAAAAAATAATCCTGATGTTGCTTTATTTGTTGAAATTGACCAAGCTTCAGTAGATAAATTAAAACCGGGCTTAAATAAATTGCTTCCATACTTTTTCAAAAGTCCTGGTGGTGGTTTAGCACTTTTTAGTCGATTACCAATTCAAGATGTAAGGGGAGATACTTTAAATACTGATAATTATAATCTCTTAGCCACTATAAAAATTAACGGAAAACCAGTTCAACTAATTGGTACTCATGCTTTAATTCCATTCAAAAGGATTACATTCCACGTCAGAAACAGGCAATTAGCTGCATTAGCAAAATTTATTAAACAAGAAAAAAACCGGTCGTCATATTTGGAGATTTTAATTTAACACCTTGGTCGCCCTATTATCGTAGGTTTATCCAAAAAACTGGTCTACATAATGCTAGTTTAGGATATGGATTATTTCCAACATATCCCCGTTCTACCAGTTATGTGAGGTATCCAAAATATATAATTCCACTAATAAATATTTCTATAGACCATTGCTTTGTTAGTAAAGAATTCAAGGTCGCAAATTATCAGGTTGGTGACGATAATGCAAATTCCGACCATGCACCAATTATTACTGATTTAGTATTATCTGAATAGCGATCGCATTCACTCCCTCGAAGTATAGAAATGGTCTACTTATTTAAGGTGCTGTACTAGCAATTTATTTTATTGGTTAAAAGCTAAAATCCTTAAATCTACAATCTCTTGTAACATCTACAACAAAAAGGAATAATGAAAACACGAGGGTAAATTCGTGAAGTCTAATGAGTAATATTCCACAGCCAGAAGAAAAAGCGCCATCATTTACTATTGATAACCAGCACGGTGAACCTGTTAGTTTGAAGGACTTTCAAGGGAAGTGGTTGGTTCTCTATTTCTATCCAAAAGATAATACTCCTGGTTGTACGACAGAAGCACAGGACTTCAGCACTTACAAGCAGGAGTTTGCAGATTTAAATACAGAAATACTGGGGGTGAGTACTGATTCTGAAGAATCACATCGTAAGTTTATTGATAAGCGTAATTTATCAATTAATCTTTTGAGCGATCGCAATCATGAAGTTGCTGATATTTATAGAGTATGGCGTTTGAAGAAATTTATGGGTAAGGAATATATGGGTATTGAACGCTCTACTTTTTTGATTAAACCAGACCAAACTATTGCTCACAGTTGGTTTAAAGTCAGAACTAAGGGTCATGCAGAAGCGGTTTTAAATAAGTTGAAGGATTTGAAGGTAGATGAATGATTGAAAATGGGAAAATGGGTAGATGGGAGTAATTTGTTAGCTATATCCATCATCGCTTCCACCTGTAGGTTAGCACTCACCATTACCCATTACCCATTACCCTAAAAATTAACTAAATTGTGCTAAAATACTTTCCCCTTTCTGACAAAGCATTTGGTGACACTTACCATTACTAGCTAAAAGTTCCCCCCATTGGTTAATATCTCCGGTATTGTATTGCAATGGTCTGCCATCAAAATGGGTAAAACTACCACCTGCTTCGGTTAAAATTAATTCTGGTGCTGCCATGTCCCAATCTTTGGGTGCAGATTTACCAGAAAGGGAAATATAAAGGTCTGCTGTTTGTTCGACGATAGCGACGATTTTCCCTCCGACGCTACCAACTGCTTTTTGATTGGTGCAGGGTAGGTTTTTCAGTAAGTATTCTAATCTGTCGTTGCGGTGAGAACGACTGACTACTAAGGTTAAATCTTGGGGATTATCTTGAATGGAAACTTGTTTGATTTGTATTTGTCCTTCCCGAGTTTCTACCCGGGTACCTTGACCTTTGATGGCATAATATATTTTTTCTGCTTCTGGTATTGCTACTACTGCGAGTACTGGTGTTTTATCTTTAACTAAAGCAATATGAATCGCATATTCTCCGGTTTTTTGGATAAAGTCCCGGGTACCATCAAGAGGGTCTATAATCCAAACGTAGTCTTGATTAAAACTTTGCTGAGATTTGTAAGTCTCTTCACTAATGTAGCCGAAGTTTTCTGTACCTAGGGCAGTTTGTAATTTTTCTAAGATATAAGCATTAACTGCAAGATCGGCTGCTGTTACAGGTTCATTTTTCTTGTACTCTACATTTAAAGTGCGATCGCCTTCTCCACGATAATAAGACCTAAGTATATCGGATGCTCCCCAAGCTGTTGTACGAACAATATCTAAGATTTCTTCTAGATTTTTCATGTAGTTGTGTTGAGATTATTGTATTGAAAGAAAATAAATTGAATGGGGAAGATGACAAAAATTTACTGATACTGAATATTATTGTTTTCAGAATGCATCCAACGACGGGTTCCAAAAAATTTACATGAATAAGATGCAACCTTTGCTGCTAGTAGTAAAGCATCGGTAAAATTTTCATGCAAAATGTAATGACAGAAGGCACCGTGAAATATATCTCCAGCCCCTAGTGTATCAATACTATGGATTTTTGGTACGTCTGCATACATTACAGTATCTTTCTGAGAATAGGTTTTGTATTGAATCGGTTGATTTCCTTGGGTAATTGCAATGTAAGGAATATTCAATCTAGTTAAATACTCCAATACACCATCAGAAGTTTTACACCCAGGAGGATAAAAATTAGCAGAACAAATAGCATAATCAACTAACGGTAAAATATTGTCAAACCCCGGTTTCCAGCTACCGCCATCAACTACAATCGGAATATTTGCAACTTTTGCCATTTGCGCGATCGCATAACCTATTTCCATTTGATGTCCATCTATTAAGACAATATCTACATCCTGAAGAATATTTTTTGGGATATCATTCTTTTGTGCCGGTGTTCTTACCGCATTAATAGAAATCACCGCTCTTTCCCCAGTTCCTTGGGTAACAATAATCGAAGAAACTGGAGGTGGATTATGGGTATTTTTTTTTAAATCTATAACTTCAATTTGATGAGCATCTAAATCACCATTAATTAGATGTGTCATTGGATGAGAACCAATAACACCGCAAATTTTAGCGCAATGAATATAATTACCCGAATAATTACCCGAATGACTCCCCAAATAACTAAAAGCGATCGCAGCATTGGTTGCAGGACCACCAGCAGCTACAGTGTAATCAGCAGCAACTAACTTTTGATTAGCACTAGGAGGAGAATCAGCCAGATAAATTAAATCCAGAGTCGTTAAACCAACAAATAAACCAGTTTTCATTTATTAATCACCAATTCCCAATTCCCAATCATCAATTACCCATAATCAATGAACATAGAACCAAAAACACTTTACATTGTAGGTACACCTATCGGTAATCTTGAAGATATAACCTTTCGGGCAGTGGAAGTGTTGCGGATGGTGGATATAATTGCTGCTGAGGATACCCGTCATACAGGTAAGCTGTTAGCCCATTTTCAAATTCAGACACCACAAATTAGTTATCACGAACACAATAGTAGTAGTCGTATACCGCAGCTAGTTCTAGAAATCGAAAATGGTAAATCTTTAGCTCTAGTAAGCGATGCAGGGATGCCGGGTATTTCAGATCCAGGATATGAATTAATTAAATCCTGTGTAGAATCTAACATAAAAGTAGTTCCCATCCCTGGTGTAACTGCTGCAATTACAGCTTTGAGTGCTTCAGGATTACCTACAGATAAATTTGTATTTGAAGGCTTTTTACCAACCAAGTTACAACAGCGAAGGGAATATTTAGAACTGTTCAAAGCCGAACCCCGCACGATTATTTTTTATGAATCCCCTCACCGTTTGCGGGAAACTCTCCAGGATTTAGCAGAAGTTTTAGGAGAGCAGCGTCTTTGTGTGGTATCAAGAGAGTTAACTAAAATTTACGAAGAATTTTGGCGTGGTTGTCTCGGTGAAGCTGTCTCTTACTACCAAACTAAACAACCCCAAGGTGAATATACTTTAGTAGTGGCTGGTTGTCCTCCCACACAACCACAACTAACACCAGACCAGTTAAAAGCAGAACTCCAAGCATTAATCGAACAAGGAATATCGCGATCGCAAGCTAGCCGTCAGTTAGCAAAAATCACTTCAATACCTCGTCGTCAGCTTTACCAATTAGCCTTAGAAATAAATGATATTAACAATACTAATGAATGAGCCTTTACCACCTCAGTCAATTATCCGATAATTCTGATTATAATAATATCTGCTCAAATATTTGCTCATTTCCCGACACAGAAAAAATCGTAATTGTCGCACAATCATTTGCATAGAAAATTATGTATAGTTAAACTAATAATTCCTGTCCATAAAAGCATCGTCAACCTTAGCAAACCGATTATAAGGAGTCTTCTTACAAGAGTAGATTTCCATATTAAAGCTGTTTAGCATTTGTTGAGGTAGCATTACAATAAATAAAAATGTAGAAGATTTGAAGAGGAACTAGCTAGAATGACCCAAGTGGTTTTAGGAGAAAATGAAGGAATAGACTCGGCACTACGCCGGTTTAAACGTCAAGTTTCTAAAGCTGGAATCTTGGCGGATGTGAAGTATCATCGTCATTTTGAGACTCCACAGGAGAAGCGTAAGCGTAAGGCTGTAGCTGCTAGACGCAAACGGCGTTTCAAGTGATTCACCCAAATTATTTTGTTATTATTTGACGATATGAAATCAGGTACGATTAATTTGTGGTCGTATTTGTAAGGAATAGGAGAAACTTTCGCACCTATAAAGGGGTGCTATTTGTTTATTCTGTCCTTGTATCACTTAGGTATAATAATTTACCTAATTGATGCTTGAATTTCGACAATCAGGTAACAAAGTTGAGTGAATTTTAGTTATATTTTTTATGACCAATCTGATAGTTTAATAATCTTTTTTTTTAAATGATTCTATCTACTCAGATTATAAAGGTCTTTTTTTTTGACTTTAAAGTATAAGCCAATACAGCTAGGTTAACGTCAATAACCCGCGCCTTCTTTCTCATTACAAAGTGTAAGTCCTAATATATATAGAATCCGATTGATATATTTCAGTGGGATTCTTTCTTTTTATCTAGTAATTTGTGATGGAAAAGTGAGTATAGTCATATCTTGCACCAAGAAAGTCATGTAAATAAATAATACTCAGTATTCCCGAGCGCCTAGGACTGGAAGTCTCCGCAGTCGCTCATGGGGGAAACCCCCAGGACCGCGCTGCTCTCCAGGTTTATAAACAAAGTCCTCTTTTAGAGGACTGAATAAATCTTGAATTTATAGTATTATTTACTACTCAATATTTTATATTTGACTATTTATACGTATAAGTGCAAGATTTGAGCGACCCACAAGGTGGAAATTCAAAATTCAAAATTCTCAAAATTCAAAATTTAACTCCTCCTTGCAACAAATGAAACTTGTACATTTTTCGATAAATTCTAAAACCCTTGATATACCAGGGTTAGAAAATGTGCAAGTTAGGAGTAGTGAGTGGTAAGAATTTAGAATGCCCGAATTTAGAATTTAGAATAAATAAGTAATTATCACTCTTTCTCCACTCCCCCTACCCCCTCCGCTCCCTCTGCTCCCTCTGCTCCCTCCACTCCCCCTACTCCTTCATCTTTTTCTCAAAATGCGTACTTTTACCACTATCTGGTTTGGTCAATTAGTATCAACTATCGGCAGTTACATGACCGTATTTGCTTTAACTATCTGGATTTGGCAAATTACAGGTTCAGCAACTGCTTTGACTTTGGTTGGTTTCTTTGTTCAACTCCCGCGAGTATTAATCACTCCTTTTTCAGGAATTATTGTAGACCGTTTCAATCGCAAACAGTTAATGCTTTTGGGGGATATAGTTGCTTTTTTCTGTACTCTAGTAATTGGGTTGCTATATTTCACTAACAGCTTAGCAGTATGGCATCTTTATGTAGTGGTGGTAATTTACGGAGGTTTCGGACAGCTCCAACAGTTAGCTTATTCAGCTTCTATCGCTTTGATTGTACCGAAAGAACAGTACACTCGTGCTGGTAGTATGAGTTCTGCTGTGAATTATATTTCAGCAATTCTTTCTCCTGCTTTAGCTGGTGGTCTTTACCCGATAATTGGTTTAGTTGGAATAATAATTATAGATATTATTACCTTTGCTGCAGGTTTAATCACTCTATTAATTTCTCATATTCCTCAACCAAAACCTGAAAAAAATGACAAAAGTAATCCAGATAACAACGACCCGAAATCAGAAAATATTTGGGAAAATCTCACCTTTGGTTTTCGCTACATATATTCAAAACCAGCCCTAATGGCTATGGTAGTTGCTTTTACTTTTTTTGCTCTCCCCAATGACATCGGTAAAGCACTTTATAATCCATTAATTTTGGCACGTACAGGGGGTGACTCTCAAATTTTAGGAAATGTAACCACAGCAGCAGGTTTGGGGG
>JBCCDM010000362.1:0-6818 GCA_039030795.1 Cyanobacteria bacterium P01_A01_bin.84 | reverse complement strand
GGAGATATTATCCGAGAACAGACCGCTCGTTCGACAAATTTCCAAACAGCAAGCTTAATGGATACCATCGGTCATTCTGCTTGGGTAGAACGGGATAATCAAATTATAGAAATTCCCAGCGATCGCGTGGAAATTGGGGATACAGTGATTGTCTATCCAGGAGAACAGGTTCCTGTTGATGGTACTGTCTTCCGGGGAGAAGCGGTAGTCAATCAGCAGCAACTGACGGGAGAATCTATGCCTGTCTTGGCGGAATCTGGTACAAGGGTCTATGCTTCTACTCTTGTACAATCGGGAGAAATTTATATTACTGCTGAACGAATTGGAGATAAAACTAAAGCAGCAGCAAGTATTGAGATGTTGCAAAAAGCACCAGTTAATGATACAAGGATGGCAAATTATGCCTCTCAAATTGCTGATAAATTAATTTTACCTTGTCTGGGATTAGCAGGTTTAGTCTTATTAATAACAAGAGATACAGCCAGGGCAGCTTCTATCTTAACTTTAGATTTTGTCACCGGAATTAGAGTATCAATACCTACAGCCTTCTTAAGTGCTATCAATCATAGTAGTCGCCATAGTATTCTGGTTCGTAGCGGTAGAACTTTGGAGTTACTCGCAGAGGTGGACACTTTAGTTTTTGATAAAACTGGAACTCTCACTCAGGGTGAACTTAAAGTCGTAGGAGTTGAAAGTGTCTTTGAGCGCATATCACCACAAGAACTATTAAAATTAGCCGCAGCTTGCGAACAACAGCTAACTCATCCCGTTGCAGAAGCCGTTTCACGCTATGCAGTGGAGCAAGAAGTTAGTATTCCCCCACGGGGAGAATGGAACTACGAAGTCGGTTTAGGAGTACGAGCAAATATCGAAGGAAAACAAGTACTATTCGGTAGCGATCGCTTTTTACGACAAGAAGGAATTAGCCTCGAATGTCTTTATGAAAAAGATAGTTGTATACCGCAAAATTGTCGTAAAGATGAAGACTGTCCGATTCGGAAACACTCATCTTTGATTTATTTAGCTTGTGATGGGAAATTTCAAGGTATAGTGGAGTATGCAGACCCTTTAAGAAAAGAAAGTCCCTCTTTAATTAAACACTTACAAAAAGAATACGGTATGGAAGTACACCTACTTACCGGAGACAATCGACAGCGAGCGCATATCGTAGCAGAAGAATTGAAAATACCCCCCCAGCAAGTTCATGCCGAAGCTTTCCCCGAACAAAAAGCTAAAGTAGTCCGAGAATTACACCATGAAGGTAAAACAGTAGGGTTTGTCGGAGACGGTATCAATGACTCAGTTGCATTAGCTTACGCTGACGTTTCTATATCCTTTGAAAACGGTTCAGATGTAGCCAGAGAGACAGCAGATGTCGTACTGATGCATAATGACTTAACGAGTTTACTACAAGCGATCGCCATCGCCAAACAAACCAAAAATCTCATCGACCAAAACACCGCTTTAGTTATTGCCCCCAACCTGATAGCATTAGGTTTAGCATCAACTACCGGACTACATCCACTCATCGCTACAGCAATTCATAACGGTTCGGCGATCGCTGCGGGTTTAAACAGTTTGCGTCCTTTAGTAAGACATCAATTAGTGGAAGGATAATCAGCATATTTCTTATATCTCGCTCCTCCACATACCCCTATAATGTCACTTTCCGGTTTCTCCTATTAATAAAAAGTTTTCAAGAGATTTAATAAGTAGGTATGCAAAATTATTTGTGTCATTGCGAGGGATAGCGTTAGCTAACGCTATACTACGTAAACGCGGAGCGTGTCCAAAGGACTCAGCAATCTCAAGACCTCGCGTTGACGTAGTCTGCTCGATAGAGCTTATGCTAGTCTTCGACAACGCTTGAGCGCGAACGTTTCACTCCGTTCAACTCGCAATGACAAATGCACAATTAATTCTGCACGGGTACTTATCAATCGTTTGAGATGTTTTGAGTCAAAATTATGTCAATTTTCCATTTTGCTGAAATCATATTAACAAATAATTGGGCAACTGCTTAACACACAACAGTTATATAGATTAGAAATTATAAGACTTTTCGGAGTGTGACAGAAGAGGAGTATTTTCAGTTTTGGGGGAAATATTTATGTTTTTTTGTATCTATGGGATAGCAAGATAGATAAAAATCAGTCAGAGTGAAGAATAGAGAATTTGTTCATCAACAAAGTTATGAATAATATCAATGTTTATTCAAATGATTCTGATAATAACTCTAAAAATGATGATTTTTTCAGAAGAAAACGTCTTGCATCTATTGATTTAATGCGCGGTTTGGTGATGGTTTTAATGACATTAGATCATACAAGAGCTTTTTTTTCTAATGTTACCTTTAACCCATTGGATCTAGAGCAATCAAATATTCCTTTATTTTTGACTCGATGGATTACTCATTTGTGTCCCACATCATTCATTTTTCTGGCAGGTGTCGCTACTTATCTTTCTCTACAACGAGGAAAAACAAAGCCAGAACTGACTCGTTTTCTCTTAATTAGGGGATTTTGGTTAATATTTTTGGAATTAACTATAGTTAGCTTGGCATGGACTTTTTATCCCGGTATTTCTATTGCAGGAGTATTATGGGTAATTGGTTGGTCTATGGTTGTTTTAGCCCTACTAATTCAATTGCCCATTTCTAGCTTAACTATACTAGGAATTATCCTGATTGTAGGGCACAATTTGTTTGATAGTATTCAAGCTGAACAATTAGGAAATTTTAGCTGGATTTGGGCATTTCTTCACGAACGAAAAATATTTTTACCCATGCCAGGAATTCGTTTTTTCCTTGTTTATCCGCTTATTCCTTGGGTTGGAGTAATGATAAGCGGTTATGTATTCGGTCCGGTGTTTACTAAAACAAAAGCTCAGCGTCTAGTTTGGTTACTCTATTTGGGTTGGGGCTTAATTTTTAGCTTTGTTATTCTTCGAGGGATAAATATTTATGGCGACCCTAAACCTTGGTCTATTCAATCTACCTTTGGAAAGACAATATTATCATTTATAAATTGTAATAAATATCCACCATCACTGGCTTATTTATTAATAACACTTGGGATATTGTTTTTAATACTTTATGTATTTGAAATCAGAAAATTTTCGTTTCTCAAACCTCTGATTATTTTTGGAAGAGTGCCGTTATTCTTTTATATTATTCATCTTTGGTTGATACATTTTTCTGCAATTTTATTAGCTTTACCTAAATATGGTTTTAAAGCGGTTACCCTACCTTATCTATTGTCTAGTAGAATGCCATCCGGTTATGGGTATGATTTACACTATGTTTACGTTTTATGGCTAGTGATGATTATTATTCTTTATCCAATATGTTGCTGGCTTGCTAATTACAAGTCGAAACATAAATATTGGTGGTTAAATTATTTATAAAAATATTTTTATAAATAATTTAACCACCAATATTTATGTTTCGACTTGTAATTAGCAAGCCAGCAACATATTGGATAAAGAATAATAATCATCACTAGCCATAAAACGTAAACATAGTGTAAATCATACCCATAACCGGATGGCATTCTACTAGACAATAGATAAGGTAGGGTAACCGCTTTAAAACCATATTTAGGTAAAGCTAATAAAATTGCAGAAAAATGTATCAACCAAAGATGAATAATATAAAAGAATAACGGCACTCTTCCAAAAATAATCAGAGGTTTGAGAAACGAAAATTTTCTGATTTCAAATACATAAAGTATTAAAAACAATATCCCAAGTGTTATTAATAAATAAGCCAGTGATGGTGGATATTTATTACAATTTATAAATGATAATATTGTCTTTCCAAAGGTAGATTGAATAGACCAAGGTTTAGGGTCGCCATAAATATTTATCCCTCGAAGAATAACAAAGCTAAAAATTAAGCCCCAACCCAAATAGAGTAACCAAACTAGACGCTGAGCTTTTGTTTTAGTAAACACCGGACCGAATACATAACCGCTTATCATTACTCCAACCCAAGGAATAAGCGGATAAACAAGGAAAAAACGAATTCCTGGCATGGGTAAAAATATTTTTCGTTCGTGAAGAAATGCCCAAATCCAGCTAAAATTTCCTAATTGTTCAGCTTGAATACTATCAAACAAATTGTGCCCTACAATCAGGATAATTCCTAGTATAGTTAAGCTAGAAATGGGCAATTGAATTAGTAGGGCTAAAACAACCATAGACCAACCAATTACCCATAATACTCCTGCAATAGAAATACCGGGATAAAAAGTCCATGCCAAGCTAACTATAGTTAATTCCAAAAATATTAACCAAAATCCCCTAATTAAGAGAAAACGAGTCAGTTCTGGCTTTGTTTTTCCTCGTTGTAGAGAAAGATAAGTAGCGACACCTGCCAGAAAAATGAATGATGTGGGACACAAATGAGTAATCCATCGAGTCAAAAATAAAGGAATATTTGATTGCTCTAGATCCAATGGGTTAAAGGTAACATTAGAAAAAAAAGCTCTTGTATGATCTAATGTCATTAAAACCATCACCAAACCGCGCATTAAATCAATAGATGCAAGACGTTTTCTTCTGAAAAAATCATCATTTTTAGAGTTATTATCAGAATCATTTGAATAAACATTGATATTATTCATAACTTTGTTGATGAACAAATTCTCTATTCTTCACTCTGACTGATTTTTATCTATCTTGCTATCCCATAGATACAAAAAAACATAAATATTTCCCCCAAAACTGAAAATACTCCTCTTCTGTCACACTCCGAAAAGTCTTATAATTTCTAATCTATATAACTGTTGTGTGTTAAGCAGTTGCCCAATTATTTGTTAATATGATTTCAGCAAAATGGAAAATTGACATAATTTTGACTCAAAACATCTCAAACGATTGATAAGTACCCGTGCAGAATTAATTGTGCATTTGTCATTGCGAGTTGAACGGAGTGAAACGTTCGCGCTCAAGCGTTGTCGAAGACTAGCATAAGCTCTATCGAGCAGACTACGTCAACGCGAGGTCTTGAGATTGCTGAGTCCTTTGGACACGCTCCGCGTTTACGTAGTATAGCGTTAGCTAACGCTATCCCTCGCAATGACACAAATAATTTTGCATACCTACTTATTAAATCTCTTGAAAACTTTTTATTAATAGGAGAAACCGGAAAGTGACATTATAGGGGTATGTGGAGGAGCGAGATATAAGAAATATGCTGATTATCCTTCCACTAATTGATGTCTTACTAAAGGACGCAAACTGTTTAAACCCGCAGCGATCGCCGAACCGTTATGAATTGCTGTAGCGATGAGTGGATGTAGTCCGGTAGTTGATGCTAAACCTAATGCTATCAGGTTGGGGGCAATAACTAAAGCGGTGTTTTGGTCGATGAGATTTTTGGTTTGTTTGGCGATGGCGATCGCTTGTAGTAAACTCGTTAAGTCATTATGCATCAGTACGACATCTGCTGTCTCTCTGGCTACATCTGAACCGTTTTCAAAGGATATAGAAACGTCAGCGTAAGCTAATGCAACTGAGTCATTGATACCGTCTCCGACAAACCCTACTGTTTTACCTTCATGGTGTAATTCTCGGACTACTTTAGCTTTTTGTTCGGGGAAAGCTTCGGCATGAACTTGCTGGGGGGGTATTTTCAATTCTTCTGCTACGATATGCGCTCGCTGTCGATTGTCTCCGGTAAGTAGGTGTACTTCCATACCGTATTCTTTTTGTAAGTGTTTAATTAAAGAGGGACTTTCTTTTCTTAAAGGGTCTGCATACTCCACTATACCTTGAAATTTCCCATCACAAGCTAAATAAATCAAAGATGAGTGTTTCCGAATCGGACAGTCTTCATCTTTACGACAATTTTGCGGTATACAACTATCTTTTTCATAAAGACATTCGAGGCTAATTCCTTCTTGTCGTAAAAAGCGATCGCTACCGAATAGTACTTGTTTTCCTTCGATATTTGCTCGTACTCCTAAACCGACTTCGTAGTTCCATTCTCCCCGTGGGGGAATACTAACTTCTTGCTCCACTGCATAGCGTGAAACGGCTTCTGCAACGGGATGAGTTAGCTGTTGTTCGCAAGCTGCGGCTAATTTTAATAGTTCTTGTGGTGATATGCGCTCAAAGACACTTTCAACTCCTACGACTTTAAGTTCACCCTGAGTGAGAGTTCCAGTTTTATCAAAAACTAAAGTGTCCACCTCTGCGAGTAACTCCAAAGTTCTACCGCTACGAACCAGAATACTATGGCGACTACTATGATTGATAGCACTTAAGAAGGCTGTAGGTATTGATACTCTAATTCCGGTGACAAAATCTAAAGTTAAGATAGAAGCTGCCCTGGCTGTATCTCTTGTTATTAATAAGACTAAACCTGCTAATCCCAGACAAGGTAAAATTAATTTATCAGCAATTTGAGAGGCATAATTTGCCATCCTTGTATCATTAACTGGTGCTTTTTGCAACATCTCAATACTTGCTGCTGCTTTAGTTTTATCTCCAATTCGTTCAGCAGTAATATAAATTTCTCCCGATTGTACAAGAGTAGAAGCATAGACCCTTGTACCAGATTCCGCCAAGACAGGCATAGATTCTCCCGTCAGTTGCTGCTGATTGACTACCGCTTCTCCCCGGAAGACAGTACCATCAACAGGAACCTGTTCTCCTGGATAGACAATCACTGTATCCCCAATTTCCACGCGATCGCTGGGAATTTCTATAATTTGATTATCCCGTTCTACCCAAGCAGAATGACCGATGGTATCCATTAAGCTTGCTGTTTGGAAATTTGTCGAACGAGCGGTCTGTTCTCGGATAATATCTCC
>JBCCDM010000361.1:0-6821 GCA_039030795.1 Cyanobacteria bacterium P01_A01_bin.84 | reverse complement strand
GTCTGCAAACAAAGTTTCTAGAGAAGGAAAACAAATGTCTTGAAGGTAACAAATTAGCTCGAGGTTCGACCCTCAATGGTGCAGCATTTATGGACAACTGCCAAAATGTTACCGGACAACTTTGGAAGTTAGTACCGGCTAGAAATGGTTACTTTCGCCTGCAAACAAAGTTTCTAGAGAAGGAAAACAAATGTCTTGAAGGTAACAAAGTAGCTAGAGGTTCAACCCTAAACGGTGCAGCATTTATGGACAACTGCCAAAACGTTACTGGACAACTTTGGAAGTTTAAACCTTTGTCTAGTGGTACAGTTAAGGAACGTAAAGTTAGTTCTTATCAGAAAAGTTGTCGAAATATTTCTATAAGTGGAAATCTTTTATCAGCTTCGTGTCGTACTATTAGGGGCTCTTACAAAAATACTAGACTTACTCTCTTAGGTATTGAAAATATTGATGGAGTCCTAAAATACGAAGGAAATCTTAACGCTAAGAGTTCTTATCAGAAAAGTTGTCGAAATATTTCTATAAGTGGAAATCTTTTATCAGCTTCGTGTCGTACTATTAAGGGTTCTTACAAAAATACTAGACTTACTCTCTTAGGTATTGAAAATATTGATGGAGTCTTAAAATACACTAGTTAACTTGATTTTCTTACAAAATCATCAAAAAAGTTATAAGTAACGAAAGACATAGATATATTACCATGTATTTTTGACGGCACTTGAAAGTGCCAACGCTACATCCCACCCATGAATGCGGTGGGATGTAGCGTAAAATTCTCTAATAAATTTGAAATAAGCGATCGCAGGACTTTGAGATTGCTAGTCTAACGACACCCTTTCAGGGAATCCTCGGTTGCAATGACGGTCATTCAAGGGGACTTCATATCACACTTCAGTTCGGATTAATGTTCATTGAAAACGTTCCCCTTAAGTTGGGTTGCTCAGGAATCATCCTTCATCACCTTGTATTTACAACCAACCCAGAGATATCAAAAATTAAAAATAGCTAAAACTATACTTGTCTAATTTTGCATAGATAGTATTAATACTGATAAATGCTAATTGATAATTACTAATTGAACTATTATGTCTAACCTACATCCCTTCCCAAAATCATTTATATTTGGTGTTGCAACAGCCGATCATCAAGTAGAAGCTTACGACCCCCAATACGAAGATATCCGCGACGTGTGGGAACGGAACCAAAAGTTAACTAAACGAGGTAAGGCAACAGATTTTTGGAATCGTTACCCGGAAGATATCGGTTTAGCAAAATCTTTAGGTTGTAAAGCTTTCCGTTTTTCGATTGCTTGGTCTCGAGTGGAACCAAAACCTGGAGAATTTAACGAAGCTGCTTTTGAACATTATCGCCAACTCATTGAGTGTATCAAATCTCATGATATGGAACCTATTGTTACCTTACATCACTTTACTCATCCCATTCATGTAGAAGCTCGGGGTGGTTTAATTGCAGATGAATTCCCGAGTATTTATGCTCAATATGTTACACAAGTTGCCAAACGTTTGGGTAATTCTGCTAAATATTGGATTAGTTTTAATGAACCCAGTCAACTCATATATGGCTATGTAAAACCTTGGTGGGAAGAATCTTATTTTATGCCTCCCGGTTTACCCCCAGAAGCTACTATGCAAGACCAAATGGCGGCTGTAGGGCAGTTGATGCGGAATCTATTTGTTGCTCATACTAGGGGTCGAGAAATCCTCAAACAATATAATTCCGATGCTCGGGTTGGTGCAAATCCAATGTTATTAGGATTACCAGTATGGTTGCAAAAATTAGTAGACTTGAATGTCACCAGACTGGGTAGTAAAGAAGATTTAATACAGCAAGGTAAACGCTTTACCGAACCCCAGTTATTAGAAAAAGGAAAGGTAGATGTAGTAATTGCTAACTTTACCGTTAACCAAGAAAGACAGCAGCAAGTTGCATTTTCCGACACCTACTATATTGCCGAGCAAACGGTAATGGTAAAATCTCAAAGTCCAATTCAACAGCTTGCAAACCTAAATGGGAAGATAGTCGCGGTAATTGAAAGTAGTACCGCACAAAAGTGTATTGGTAAACTATTACCCACTGCGATCGCTAAGGTTTTTAAAAACTATGAAGCAGCGAAAACAGCTTTAGATTACGAACAAGTAGATGGAATTTTAGCAGACGACACCATTTTGATGGGGATAATCCAACAGTTCAAAGAACAGTATAAACTTATTGGGGAAAAATTAACCCAAGAACCTTACGCAGCAGCAATTGTCAAAGGCGATCGCACGTTTCTCCATACTGTAAATACAGCACTCCACGAGTTTAAGACATCCGGTGCTTGGGTTGATAGTTATCAGCGTTATTTTCCAGGTCAAGTTGTACCGGATTTACCAGAAAGTATTGCAAATCAACAAGATAATATCGCTCAAAGTTATTTTCATTCACCCATTCTAGAACGGATCAAAAAACGTGGTTATTTAATAGTTGCAGTCAAAGATAACGTACCAGGATTTAGTTATCTCAATCCCCGGACTAAAAAATTTGAAGGTTTAGAAATCGATTTTGCTCGTCAAGTCGCAAAACAGATATTAGGTGATGCAAATAAAATCAAATTTTACCCTGTCACTACTCAAAAACGTCTCCCCGTCCTGCGTTCCTTCGTAAAATTCCTCGACCCAATTTTTAAAACCTTCGGTATCCTTTCTACGTCTATTACAAGTAATTGGTGGCACTTAGGGATGGCAGGAAAATTACCTACTTTTTTATGTCCAGTAGAATGTGTAGGTAAGCAGGATTTTGTTGGTTTAGACTACTACTGGGGAATTAGTAATCTGCGTATCGACCGCATTCGGAAACTATGGGATGCAGCCAAAGGAAGGTTTGGCAATGCTCCTGTATGGTCTTCGGTTCTATATGATATGCTCCAATTTCACGCTCAAATGTTTCCTGGTAAGGAAATTATGATTTTAGAGAATGGTTGTGTGGAAGAAGCCGATGGTGTAAAAAGACATGAGTATATTAGTCAACATATCCATCAAGTCCAACGAGCAGTTAATAACGGTGTCAATATTATCGGTTATATTTCTTGGTGTATAACTTCTAATCGGGAATGGGGTCATCCATTTGATAATGATAGTGACTTTGGTTTATATCACATTGATTTAGACAATGACCCTGATTTGAAGCGGATACCATCCATAGCATCTGAGGTTTATCGGGAAATTGTGGATAAGGGTAATGTAAATGAGTAATGGGTAAAGGGGGATATCAAAAGTATTATAGGATATGGGTTTCATAGATGCTTTATTTCCGTCATGCTGTACTATTTCCCTCGTTAAGACAAGGCTGTTTTAACACACATCTTGTACCAGAAAGAACATACTAAATAAAAAATACTCAGACTACCTGGGACTTTCAGTCCCAGTCTTATAAACAAAGTCCTCTTTTAGAGGACTAAACAAGTGCTTATAAAAAAGTGACTTTAATTACTATTAATTTTCTATTTAACTATTTATACTTACAAGTGCAAGATTTGAGCGTCCGACTGACAACTTCGCAATCAACAAAATATGAAATAAACACACTTTGATTGAAATCCCATATTCTTACTGGGTAGAGATTTTAATCAAAATGTGCTTCTTAAAAGCGACCCACAAGGTGGGAAGTCAAAAGTCAAAAGTCAAAAGTCAAAAATATTAAATCCCCTTGCAACGATATGTACTAACACATTTTTCTGACACTAGCTAAAACCCTTGATATACGAGGGTTGTAAAATGTGCTTCTTGAGAGTTAAGAGGGAAACTTTATAATATTTTTAAAACGATAATTTCAAACATTTTCTTCACCCAAACTCAGGTCAATCATCAATGACCAATCACCACTCATCACTCACCACAAATTAAATGCAGACCGAATTCAACTTTTTTCAACAATGGTATCCTCTTTCTCCCTTGGAAGACCTAGATCCGAAAAGACCAACTCCGGTGACACTTTTAGGAATGCGTTTGGTTATCTGGAAACCTCATTCATCCCATAGCTTCCAAGTATTTCTAGATCAATGTCCCCATCGCTTAGCACCCCTGAGTGAGGGACGAGTGGATGAAAAAACTGGTAACTTGATGTGCAGCTATCACGGTTGGGAATTTGACCAAGGGGGTACTTGTACTAAAATCCCTCAAGCTGATAATCCTCAGATATTGACTAAAAATCAAAAGCAGCTTTGTGCTACATCTCTACCAGTAAAACAGGAAAGCGATCTACTCTGGGTATGGGCTGATTTTAATACTCCTGAAAAAGCAGCTGGAGTTCCTTTACCTTTATCACCCCAAGCAGATGCTTCCCAAGGCTTTGTATGGACTTCTTATGTACGTGACTTAGAATATGATTGGCAAACTCTGATAGAAAACGTTGCAGACCCTTCCCACGTACCATTTACCCATCATGGAGTACAAGGCGATCGCGCTAAAGGCTCAGCTATACCTTTTCAGATTTTACAATCAACTGCCGATATTATCCAAGTCCAAGCCCAGGGAGGTATGGGGTCCAAAATTACCTTTGAACCACCCTGTCATTTAGAATATGAAATAAAGTTTGGCGATTCAGGTAAGCAATTAGGACTAATCACCTATTGCATTCCAGTATCTCCGGGTAAATCAAGATTGGTGGCTTTATTTAGCCGTAACTTTGCTAAAACCCTTGCTAAAATTCAGCCACGTTGGTTAGATCATATCAGCGATCGCAATCTGGTTTTAGATGGTGATATGATTGTTTTGCACCATCAAGAACGCTTTCTACAACAAAAGGTTTTAGAAGAAGAAAATCAAATACAATCAGATAAACTCAGCCAAACTTGGAAAACAGCTTATCAACTTCCTACAAGTGCAGACAGGTTAATTATTGAATTCCGTAACTGGTTTGATAAATACTCCCAAGGAAAACTACCCTGGGGTCAAGTTGGTATAGATGATACCGATATTCCCACAACCATTAATGAAGACCGTAAAGCATTACTTAACCGTTACGAACAACATACAAAACATTGTAGTAGTTGTCGTAATACATTAAAATTCATTCAGAGCCTGCAAATATTTTTACTGGCATTTTTTGCAATCGATATTGCGATCGCGGCAATTCTTCCAGACCAATTAAGATTAAGTATTGGTTTACCTATGATTATTACAGGTTTACTAGGTTTAGGAATTTATACTTGGTTAAAATTCAGCCTAGTTCCCAAGTTTTATTTTGTAGATTACATACATCCAGATAAAGTATAAATGACTCAGAGAATAGGTGATTGGGAATCACCTATTCCCAATCACCTCTTACTAACCAAAACAAAACCCCGAGTCTTGTTTACACTAGAATCAACAGTATTCATTGCTTTCCATAAATCTGCTGTTTTTACCCATACGGGTGGATATTTGTAGCGCGATACATCTAATATCAAGAATCTATCTTCTGCTTCATTATATGCAGCCAAGGGGGAAATATGTCCGCCTCTTTTCTGACCTATAGCTTTACGTAAATAATTGATTAACACAAAATTATTTTCTTGCTTTAAATTAGTTGCAGCTAATCGCCGAAATTCCTCTAAACTGGAATTGCCTGCATGATGAACCTTTACATTGACGTTGTAACTACCCAATAATTGCCCCATTTGTTCTAGGGTCATACCTTGTCTGGCTACAATTTCTGGTTTAACTACCTTTCGAGTAGCTTGATTGCTAAAAAAGTTTTTTTGGGTAAATACTCGATATGGTTTGTAACTTTGTGATTCTGGTGCTTCTATTCCTAAACTATTAAGTACCATCACCATACTCGCAACTCCACAGTATGCCTGATTCACTTGAGTTGTAAACTGCATACTCAGTGGGAAAAAGTCTTCTCTTGATTTACTCTTAACTAACAGTTCTTCTCCCTTGTCTGAATTAAAAGCAATTAAGTTAGATGTGAGGGGAAGGGTTTGTGCTAATGCGTTACCAGCAGTAAGTAAACTACTAAAAATAAGAGATTTGATTAATATTTTTGTGGAAATGTTGCTGGAATGAGTTTTCATAATATTCTTTGACAAAAAATATCAAATTTATTCTATGCTCAGCAAAATTATCCCACGAATAATTTTCTCTGTTATGTTTTCTCTGTTATGAAGTATTAAGCAAAATTACATCTGATGTGGATTTGCTTTTAGTTTTTGGCTTTTAGCTCACAGCTAAAAAGGGCATAATTAATTATTAATCAGTTTTTATGACGTAATATTATGATATTCCACTGTTTTGCAAGCTTGCTACAAATCTATTGGACGGGAGTATCTACGGGGAAGTATAGTAATTTCAACAGGACTTACGCAAAAGCAACGTAATTCCATCCTATACGTTAGCTAGCGCTACACTATGTGAATGCGTATAAGTAACTAATATTTATCGACTATGAAGATTTGATTGTTAGGAATCTATAATCTATTGATTAACAGTCTTATGACAGTTACTTTTATTGAAATCCTGAAAAATTCTAAAAAAAGAAATAAAGCTTTATTAAAGAGATTTCATCGACTTTTTAGTTTGTATTTACTTTATACAACTAAGCAGTATATCTAACAATATCAATTTATTTTATGATATAAATTACGTTAGAAAAGATACGTCTAGCCAATTGCTATTTATATGGCTGGACTAAGAATATTTGTCCTGTGAGTGCTTCTACTTGTATCTACCTATATCTACTTATATCTTCTACTGATAACTCTCTTACCTTAAAAAGGTAGATTTTACGGAAACAAAGCCCACTGTTGTGGAGTAATAATGTGGAACTTCATATCGGAATGG
>JBCCDM010000360.1:0-6825 GCA_039030795.1 Cyanobacteria bacterium P01_A01_bin.84 | reverse complement strand
AATATTTATTTATTATTGTTATGGGCAAATGCTAACACGCTGATTGTAGAGTAGTTATACTTAGGTATACCAACCCTACAAACATTGTTTATATGAATCTACTTCTCTTCCAAAACGTTCTGCAGTAAAGGTGCAAGTTCTTGATTTAAACGACCAGTCCTGACAAAATCTGCATAGGTATCGGCTTCCACAGCCAGTAATTCACTGCGCAATTGTTCAGTTGTAAAACTGCGTATATTAGGATGCTCGTCTTGTAACTTATAAATTTTTTCCTCGATTTGTTTAAGTTCTCCTTTGATCAAAGCTTCTTGATAACGGCAAAATTCTTGATCGAGTCCTGGACGTTCGTCAACTTGGTCAAGATATTGTAAAACCCGATTCAGTGCCGATTGCCGTGCGACCAGTGCTAAATACTCCTGACGTAAGGGTTGATCCCCAAGTAATTTTAGCTTTTCTAACAAAGGTTGTGTTGTTAATCCCTGTACTAATAAAGTAAATAAAACAACACCAAAAACCGTAGCAATTAGCTCTTCTCTCTGCTTCAAAATTGTTGGTACACTCAATGCTAAAGCTATTGATACAGAACCTCTAAGTCCTCCCCACCAGAGTATAGTTTGTTGCGGAATGCTAATTTCTGAACCAGCCAGCTTATTGGTAATAAATCCTAAGCCATAAACAGAAATGACCCTTGCGATCGCCATACCGCAAATAGTCACAGCAATAATTACTAAATTATCCGCTAAGGTCGAAAAACGTATTTGATCCCCAATTAATAGAAAAACAATAGAATTGACGAAAAAAGCAATAAATTCCCAAAATTCACTGACAATAATCCGCGTGCGGGGATTCATGCCAATCCGAGAACCAAAATTGCCTAGAATTAAGCCAGTGGTAACAACTCCCATAACTCCAGAACCACCCAAATCCTCGGCAATGATATAAGTACCGTAGGCTGACACCAAGGTTAGAGATTGCTCTACAAGTGGTAAATCAAATCTTTGAGTTAGGTATGAAATACCAAAGCCAATGAAAGCACCAACAGCTAGACCTATCCCAACGACACTAAATAACTCTAATATGATTGGTCTTGCTCCTAGTTCTACTGTTCCTAAAGGAAGTCCTACGAGAAAGCTAAAAGCCACAACTGCCATACCATCATTAAACAAACTTTCCCCTTCCATTAAGGTTGTGAGACGTTTGTCTACTCCTAATTCACGGAATAAGGCAGTTACGGAAACCGGGTCAGTAGCAGATAAGCTAGCTCCTATGAGCAGTGCAGTAGTTAATGGAACCGATGCTAATTGATTTAAACCCAATGCTATACCAGCAATAGAAATAACTACTCCTAAAACTGCATAAAGACAAATCGGAATCAAATCTTTTTTCAGTGCAGACCATTTTAAATTCCATGCCGCCTCAAATAACAAAGGAGGTAAGAAAATAGCCAGGATTAGTTCGGGAGAAAGATTGACTAAACGAACATCTACTAAAGCAAGTCCTAAACCAGCAATCACTAATAACAGAGTGTAGGGAATTCGACGAAACCAGCTAACAACTTGCGGTAATGTCGCGACACTAAGAGAGACAGAAAGCACCAGCAGAAATTGTTTAAGATTTTCCTCAATACCAGCATCAGCTACTGCAGATTCTAATGACATAACAAAATTTTGACGTTTGTGTTGAGCTTTTTTGTTACAGTCGGAATATCAAATTTACTCTATATCTCTAATTTTCAAGCTTAACGGAAAGTTATTGTTTTATATACATCAGCAATAGGCAAAGTATAAAATTAACAATAATAATTTAATTAAACTCACCAGGTGATGGCGCGCACCAATCCACTCAAGACAAATTACGAGATATAAGATGATGAACTTTGAGACTGCAACTACTGATTTTATCCGCTTTTTGTAGAAATGCGAAAATCTTATTCATATCAACAACTTCATATTGATAGCAGTCTAAAGGAGAGAGGTATTTTAGCCTAAACTAACTCAACAACCATCAAACGGAATTATTTCACACCCCCGAAGGGTGTCCCTATACAAACAAAACCCACCTTGGCGGTTGGTTTGCTGGACTTTAGGAAAAAAAGTGGACTTGCTTATAAAACTCTAGGCTGTTGACTTTGTTATAATTTTCATACTTTTCTCTAAAAAAAATATGGCATTGCTGATTGCTGTGTAGTTTTTCGGTAAACAAAAAAAATTATCTCTGGTTTTTAGAAGCGGTTAACTGAGACTCTACCTGTTGTATTATTGATTGCCAAACTACATATCCATTTTCACTCAAATGCAAACCATCAGTTGTCAAATCTTTTTTGAGTTTATCTTCAAAGTCAGCGAACCAAGTATACATATTTAAGTATCTAACACCTTCTTGCTTAGAAATTTTTGCCAGTTGGTTATTTATATGACGAATAGTGTTATTAGAAATAGTAGTTAAACGAGTAGGAAGAATTGATTTAACAATTATAGTGCTGCGAGGATGAGTACGTTTTAATTTGCGAATAATTCCCCGTTGATTGCGTAAAATAACATCTGGTTTAATGCCTTTGCGTAAGTCATTAATACCAACCATGACGTAAATAACATCTGGTTTAGTCCCGGAAAAAGCAGACAACCTTCTCAGTATCCCTTTGGAAGTATCCCCAGATATTCCCTGATTTAACCATAACTTCTTAGAAGATAATCTCTCTGTAGGAAACCACATACTCAAAGAGTCACCAACCATCACATTTAGTTGATTTACTCCTTGACCGCGAGCCATTGCTTGTCCTTCTAAAAATAATAAGCGTTTCCAGTCTTCATAAGTTAGTTTACGCTTCTTCTTAATAGTAGCTATACCTGAATATTGGCGATACCCATTATTATTATCCCAGCGAGTATAAATTTTTCCTGATTTAAGAGCGGCTAATCTTTGATAGTAAAGTCGATGTCCGGAAATTACCCGTCTTGGGATATAAGATTTGCTGGGATTGGGATAAACAAAGGATTTTGCTGGTATAAATAACTCTTTATTATTACGAAATTTTTCGTCACCTTCTTTAATATTAGGGACCGATTTTGCGTTAGCTATTTGCTGTAAGTCCTGCCTGGTATTGACTTGAACATCGTCTGTCCCTGTATTTATTAATTGCGATACAGCCGATACGGGTATTACTAAGCCCGATAACAAGCCTACTACCAACAGATAAAAGTCCCTCATTAGTGTATGTCTCCTCTCCTCCGTATTAATTTTTGCTTGTAGTTAAAATCGCTGCTTTAGTGAGTTTATACGCAAACGTATTCTTAACCATTGCTAATCTTTATTTACACCGTATTAATGTGGAAATATCGCAAAAAAAATAACATTTACAATCTCTTCAATTTATTCTTTAGTCGTAGTCAAGTTTTTGATTATCCTTTATGAATTTATACAAATTATTGACACAGATGATTAGAATCTATGTTCAGAATCTAGCTAACTAACTCATGATAACCAAATACAAAAAATGACCGATGTAAAATATATATCTTGACTTGTACTTGGAAGCTTGACTCTCAAGTTCACGTCTTGAAACTAGTACAGCTTCGGGGAAATCAAAAAACTATAATATTGTTATAATCTTGGAAATGGGAAAATAAATGTAAGAATTCAGCCCTTATGTACTAAATGAGAAGTAAAAATTTTTAGTTATTTGTAGGTGTATTCTGAAAACGGTAGCGGCTTCCAATAACATAATCTTCATTCATTTCAAAAGAAATCCACCGACGCTGTAAAGTTTCTGCGACATAACCTGTAGTATTAGAACCTGCGAATGGGTCTAAAATGAGGTCAGCTTCATTGGTCAAAAATTTGACAAAAAACTCTACAAAAGCGGGGGGAAAACGTGCGGGGTGAGGTTTCATACCAGCTGCTTTACAACGTCTTAAGTAAGCGCTATTCGATTCAGTATTGGCTATTTGTAATAAATTAGGTGGAATAGCTCCTTTGTTATCTTTTTGAAACTTGTGGGAAATATCATGTCCACTAGGACGTTTTTTTGCTTTATAACCCTGTTTAAGTAGCTGCTTCATACTTTGACTATAGGGTTTTAAAACCTTTGTATTATCTGCTTTTGGATATGGCATTTTTGACAGCCACCAGACTACATTAACTGAATCCTTAACACGAATTCTTCTCACATTTACCCATTCTGCGGGGCTTGGTAATCGTGAGGGATTGTAGTGATAAAATTCCTGTGCCAGAAAAAAGCCCACTTCTCTACATAAGCGTACTAACAGTTCGTATTGATAGATACTCCGTACAGGATATCCGGGTAGATAAGCACCACCTAAATCTAATACAAATGAACCATCATCTATTAGTACTCGCTTAAATTCCTCAGCGAAAGGTAGAAACCAGTCTATATATTCTTCAGCAGATTTATTTCCGTACTCTTTTTTACGGGTAAGTGCAAATGGGGGTGATGTGAGAATTAAGTTAATACTGTTGTCAGGGATAAACTTAATCAGTTCGAGACTATCACCCAAATATATGTTTCCATTAGTTTCGCAGTAGTAAGGAATAAGGCTAGTTATTTCTGGTAAAGCATTTTTTTGTTTCAAGAGCTATAACCAACGAAAGAATTCATTAAATATTATTAACTTTAATAGGCTGTTTTAGTTATTAAAATGCACCTGTAACTGTCCTGTAAACTTCAATTAAAAATTAAAAATACAAAATTCAGAAAACAATTTTGCATTGATTGCCACAATTTTTAATTTTCCCAATTCACTTCAGTATCTCGTAGGAAAGGAGGTTGACCGAGAACAATTTTAATTGCACAACTTTTTATAGCACTACATTAGCGTGCTACTTTCTTATGCTTTTTCCCCGGGGATCCTTTCACCCTTTGTGCAGTAGTTATCTGTAAGTAACAATACATGAGTATGGGACTTGTCCTATAACTTTAATTAATTTCATATTTTGTTGATTGCAAATTATAATTGCGATATCACCAGAAAAACTAAGCTCTGACTCTATTTGCTCGAATAATTCGCCATTACAATCATATTCACCCCCAGAAATTATATGGTATCGACGGATAATTCCTAATATGTAGAATCCCTTCTCCGGGAAAATATTGACTTTCTTTCTTACTAAGTAGGCTTTTTTAACTTGGGGGTAACTAGATAGCTGTTGAGATATTTGCTGTACTTCATCTGCTGGTAAATTATGAGGGATAAATTTATCGGTGTAGTCTACAGTACTACGTTCTTGTTGCGATCGCTTCCATATCGGACGATGTTTTCTAATAATCTCTAAATAAGTTTCTGCTTCTTGATGTTGGGATAATCGACGATAAAAACAGTAAAGTAATTCACTGCTAGGTATGACTAAATTCGGGTCTTGTTTAATGGCGGTTTTGAGGTACCCGATTCCTCTACCATCGTATGCTTCTAGGAGAATTTGACCTAAATGGTAATTAGCTTGTGGATGGTTGGGAACTCTCTTCAAAACATCTAAAAATAAATGAATTGCAGCTTTGTTACCACATATTTTTGCTGTGATGATGGCTCGTTTGCAAGCTTCTTCTATAGTTAAGGAATATTTTTGTGCTTTGGCTGATAATACTTTTAGGTGTCGCTTCACATATTGATTGTGGTGGTAATTTTTGTGCCAGTCTTCAGCTATATCTTGCTTCCATTGTTCATCAAGAGTTGCAGCAAAATGAAACAGATCCTGTTTAAAAAAATACTCTGCTGCGGTTTTTTCTATAGGTGATGGCAATTTGTTAATATCAACTTTATATCCTAAAGCACTTAATCTTTGAGTAAGACAAGGATGAGTATCTTCAGTATTAGTGGTTTCCTCTAGAGCCAAAGCTTGCCATGCGATCGCGTCTTTAGGATCTAGCCAATTTTGTAAGTTTCGCAGCATATTAGTGATAGTTCCATCGGGTGGTTCTTCTTGTCTAACTGCTTGCTTATATATTTTCGGCCAAAAGCGTTGTTCTAGGAAATATCCGTGAATATAAATATTTAATAGTTCTTCTCCCACGGTCTCGGTATCAGTCATCATCAAACTATAACGATCTGCTTCATACTCTTGAGAACGTCGCAAAACAAAAGAATAAGCGTTAAAAAATGGTTCGTACCAATCAAAAAACCATTTAAATAAAAAAGAATTTCCCGTTTCTGCTAATTGAAACCATGTATAACGGACACGATATACCCATCCAGAAAACCGACTGTGATTACCTCCGAGATGGGCTAATTCGTGAGCTAATGTAGAACGAAACTGTTCTGGAGATAAAGACTGCATCAAAGGTAAACCTACGATCAGATAGTTACTATACCAACCTAAAAAGCCCAAACGCGGATGTTGAAATACAGCTGCATTATGTTCGTAATTCAGTAATACGTAGTCAATTGCAGGAGTTTTAAGTCTATTGCGTAGTTCGTCAATTAATAAAAATAATTCTGGAAATTGCTGTCTATGTAACTTTAATCCTTGGGGTGCAGATAATTGTACCCAAAATAAACGCAAAATTCCTATTCCAAATAAAAAAGTGAAAAAATTTAAATTTCTTACAGCCATTTTTGCTTGGCTAGATATTACTGTTTCTCTAAGAAACCAAATACCAATACACAATGTTATCAAGACTAACAAAATATATATGTAGCCTATGATTGCTATTAATCCTATTCGCAAACGGTAGTAGTTTGGTTGTTCATAAGCATATTTTTCTATTTTTTCTACTAAGTTATTAAATTTTTTCTGCTGTTTAATATTCATAGAATTATCAAAGATTTTCAAGTATATGTAAAATAAAAAATAACTTATACTATGGCTATTTTT
>JBCCDM010000359.1:0-6849 GCA_039030795.1 Cyanobacteria bacterium P01_A01_bin.84 | reverse complement strand
GGTAAAATTGAAACAGTATTTACAAGCGCGATCGCAAAAAGACAATTTCAATCGCCAGTATATAAATTTACTCCTGGTCAGAGTTTTACTTATAAAATAAATTATCAGAATATTTCTACTTCTGATTTACGAGTACTATTTAATCAAAATCAAACATCTGAAAATAACTCCTCTGCTGGAGTTAATTCTTTTGTAAATAATTTTCAAATTAGCATTCTAGGTGAATTGGTAGTTACAGTCTTACAAAAGCAGGGTAATAATATTCTTGTTTCCCAACGCTTGCAAAATTCCCAAGTCAAAATTATATCTAGCGGACAAGAAATAATACAACAAGCACAACTCATTCAAAATGACTTACAACGGGAAATTTTTACAACCCTTAATTCTCAAGGTAAACTAATGACTGTACGCTTCGACCCGGTTGTTAGTGAAATCGCTCAAAACTTTGGGCGATCGCTCTTAGGTTTAGCCCAGTTTGTGACTCCAAATGAAGAGGTCAAAAATGGTGAGTGGAAGACTTTGGAAGGAAATCCGAATGGTGAATATATTGCTCGTTATAGTGCAGGTATAGGAACATTTAAGAAAACAAAGCTACGCTATCTACAATCGGAATCTCAACAAAATCCTAATGATTCTCAAGTTGCAACTATCATCAAACCAGAAGGAGAGATGGTAGCCAAATTTAATCATGAATTGGGTTATTTGGTTTCTTTACAAGGTAAAGAATTACAAAAATTTATAGTTTCAGGAAAAAATGTTGGTAGTTCCAGTACTAATTTAGATATAAACTATAAAAACCAAACTAAACTTAGTAATGCAGAATTAGAACAATTACAAGAAGCCAACATCGCAAATCAAAAGTTGGTTAAACCCCAAACACTTTTTGTTCAACCAAACGAAGCAGAGACGGAAGCCAAAATTCAGCGTCAAGAACTAGGAGATGCAACCTTAGAAAGTTTACTAATTGAACTAGATAAGGCAGAAGCATCCCAGAATGAAAATAATACTTCCTTATATCTAAAATTCAAAGCCCTAGTCTATCTAAAACCCGAAACTAGTAAAATATTAGGCGAACGGCTTTTAAAAGCCAAAGCTGATAGCTTAAGTATGCAGATCATATCTGGTGCATTAGGTAATGCTGGAAATCCACAAGCACAATCAGCTTTAGTAAAAGCGATCGCGTTCTACCGTCGTGACTGGGATGTCTTATCAGTACTGATTCCTAGTCTTGCAACCGTTAATTCTCCTATTCAGGAAGCTGAAGATATCATCCTAGATTTAGCTTTTAACTCTTCAGATACTAACATTGCCTCTACTGCTCAATTAGCATTAGGAACAATAGCAAATAATCTTGCTAAAACTTCTCCTCAACGCAGTCATAAGATTGTAGAACGGTTTGTAAAAGCCTTAGAAACAACCAAATCGGAACAGCAGATCCGACAGTATCTATTAGTCTTAGGAAACGCAGGTTCTCCAAAAAGTTTAAAAGCGATCGCGTCTTTGACAAAAGCTAAACAGCCAAAAATTCGAGCAACTGCACTACTTGCGCTACGGTGGATTGATGACAAGCAAGCTGAAACTTTATTAACTGATGCCTTAATTAAGGATACTGATGATGGGGTCAGATTGGAAGCCGCAGTTGCATTAGGATTTAGAAAAATGAGTCCCCATAGTTTTCAGACACAAAAACAAGCTTTTACATCCGATAGATCCATCAAAGTACGTCTGAGCTTATTAAAAAATCTCTGGGAAGTTCGTACATCTTTCCCTGAAGTTAATCAAATTGTTACACAGACAGCACAAAACGATGTTTCTCCAGATGTTCGCAAAGCCGCAACCAATCTTATCAAAATGTCTAATTAACCCATTGGTGAGAACTTAAGCTGAAGAGCAAGATGTCAAGGGGTTTTGGAAGAAGCGGGTTAAGGGAAATAAGTATCGCTGAAATACCTGTCATATATGAACTTCAGCCTTAGCCTATAATTTTCTCGTTTTGGCACAGTGATGCCAGCAAGGCGTTCAGCTGCGTGGTGTGTATCTGGTTCTAATCCTAACCGTAGGCTTATATGTGTTTGAGCGGAGAACTGTCGTGTGGTAGATATTTCTGTGAAAGTGCATAAGTCAAATTGTGCTGCATTTATACATATTTAAGTTCAACTAACAAACTAATAGTGGTTAGGTGAATCTAAAACATAGTCACTTCCATAATGCAGTCATGAACAATAATAAAGCTTTGTTTGTATTGTTTCTAATTGTTTTCATTGACTTAATTGGCTTTGGAATCATAATTCCATTAATTCCTTTATACGCATCAAGCTTCGGTGCGGATTCGGTATTTATAGCAATTCTCGTTGCTGTCTATCCATTAATGCAGTTCTTTTTTGCTCCTATATGGGGTAATGCGAGCGACCGTTACGGTCGTCGTCCCATATTAGTAGCTACTTTAGTAGGGTCTGTATTTGCATATATAGCATTAGGAAGTGCGAAATTTTTGTGGGTTGTATTTTTCGCCCGTGCATTATCTGGAGCGATGGCTGGTGATATTTCGACTGCACAAGCATATATAGCAGATATTACAACACCAGAAAATCGTTCGCGGGGTATGGGTATGTTGGGAGCAGCATTCGGATTGGGCTTTATTTTCGGTCCTGCAATTGGAGGTCTGTTGGCTACTTGGGGAGGGGAGGGTATAAATTATCAAATACCATCATTTTTTGCTGCTTTCTTGTCGTTCGTGGGATTAATATTGGCTTTTACTTGTCTTCCAGAATCTCTAAATTCCCAAACCTTAGAATTACAGCCATCAGAATCTAATAAACTCAGAGATTTTTCCACTGGATTCAGAGTCTTTCGTTCTCAAGAAATTAGTTTGCTTGTAGGGATTGCCTTTCTAATATCGTTCGCAATGTCCGCTTTGGAGACCACATTAGGGCTATGGGCTAAAACACAGTTCAATTGGGGACCAGCACAAATAGGTTACTTATTTGGTCTGATGGGTATTTTCACCACTGTTATGCAAGGTGGATTAATCGGAATTATGACAAAACGTTTTGGCGAAAATAAGATGTTGATATTTGGCTTAAGTTCTACTGGCGTGGGTTTTCTACTTGTCGCGACTGCTACAACTTTACCTTTAGTTATATTTGGTGGAATACTTTTGGGGATAGGACCCGGAACTTGCATCCCTTCAAACAACAGTCTAATCTCGAAATTTGCTAATGCCTCATCGCAAGGGGAGACAATGGGAGTAGCACAGTCTACTTCTGCTTTTGGAAGAATTGTTGGACCAACTTGGGCTGGAATTTGTTTTGCTACTTTTAGTCGTTCTGCTCCCTTTTTCAGCAGCGCGATCGCAATATTGATTGCTGTTGGATTGGGTCTGCGAGTCAGCAAAATGGTTCGCAGTTACAAGAATACCGTCCACAATATTCCTTAAGAGAATAGGTTCAATAAGTATGACTAAAATTGTCAAAAATCAAGTAGATAAATCAAAATTTTTGAAAGAATCTAAAATTCCTAAAATATCTTTTTCTCAAAATGTTATTTATTTTCTTGCTGGGATAATATCGGCTGCCAGCATCAGTATCAGTTTCATTTATATTATTCCCAAAATAAATTCAAGAAAGACTGTTTCAACTGTTGTAGAAAATATTCCTCCGATAGTAAAAGTAACAGCTTTAGGAAGATTGCAACCCAAAGGTGAAGTAATTAAATTATCAGTTGCTAATGCTGAAGATAGTAGAGTAAATAAACTTTTAGTATCTGAAGGTGATAAAATTAAATCGAGACAGATGATTGCAGTTTTACAAGGTATTGATAAAAAGAAAGCCGAACTTGTAGAAGCAAAAAAAAATTTACAAGTAGAATTAGCAAAACTAAATCGTGTTAAATTCGGACAATCTAAACAAGCTGAAATAACCGGACAGAAAGCTATTATAAACCGGATTAAAGCCCAACTTGAAAATGAAAGATCCGAAAAACAGGCTGCACTTTCTCGCTCCCTTTCTCAACTAAAAAATGCTCAAACGAGCTTACAACGTTATGAAAGATTACACAAACAAGGAGCAATTTCAGCTTTTGAATTAGATAAATTACGCGAATCAGCCCAAGTAGCTAGAGCTACTTTTAATCAAGCTCAAGCACAATTAAAAACAACTATATCAACTTTATCTTCTTCGATCGAAGCAGAACGAGCAACATTGAAAAAACTTCAAGAAATCCGACCTGTAGATGTACAAGTTGCTCAAAAGATTGTTGATAAAGCAATTGCTAATGTCCAAAGACTAAAAATCGAATTAGAAGACTTCTTTGTACGTTCTCCAATTGCAGGTCAAATTTTGAAAATTAATACTCGGGTTGGAGAACAAGTTAATACCAGCGAGGGAATAGTTGAATTAGCTCAAACAAATCAAATGTACGCTATAGCTGAAGTTTATGAAACTGATGTTAGTAAACTACGAGTAGGTCAAAAAGCCATTATAGAAAGCGAACACGGTGGAATCGAAGGTAAATTGAGCGGAACCATCGAACACATCGGTTTACAAATCAAAAAACAAGATATTTTACAGTCAGATCCAACAGCAGATAAAGATGCAAGGGTAATTGAGGTCAAAGTTCGACTCAAACCCCAAGATTCAGCTAAAGTTGCTGGTTTAACAAATCTCCAAGTTCGGATAACTTTTGATAACGAAATACCGAATTGAAATGAAAATAAATTTTCCAAACAACTTTCTAAATAACTTATTTATCAAATTATCTCACGAACCACTTATTAGCTGGGTACAACTAAAACATAATAAGACACGTTTATTAGTTGCTTTATCGGGGATAGCTTTTGCCAATGTTCTTATTTTTATGATGCAGGGATTTCAAGCTATTCTGTTTGATGGTTCTATCAAATTTCATAAGCAGATTGATGCAGATTTAGTATTAATCAGTAAGCGGACACAATCGCTTATGGAAGGTCAGACTTTTTCTAGAAGTCATTTATATAGGGCAGCAGGTGTCGAAGGTGTTAAATCGGCTGATGCTTTATATTATTCTTTAGCTGATTGGGTCAATCCTTGGAATAAAGAAATTGTTAAACTTGCTATAGTTGCTTTTAATCCCAAACGTCCCGTTTTAAATATTCCACAAATCAATCAACAGTTAGACACAATTAAATTACCTAATGTCATTTTATTTGATAGTAAATCTCAACCGACACTTGGTTCAGTAAAAGATTCATTTATCCGTGGAGAAAAAATTACTACTGAAATATCAGGTCGTAGAGTTAAAGTTGGCGGTCTTTTCGATATGGGTGGTACGGTATTTATTAAAGGACACGCTGTTACTAGCGACTGGAATTATTTACGTTTATTTGGCAGTGGTAGCTTATCTAAAGTTCATATTGGAGTTCTAAAACTGAATAAAGACACAAATTTAGAAAAAACTCGTTTAGCTATTCAATCTATATTACCTAATGATGTTAGAGTTATGAGTCTAAAACAGTTTGAAAAAACTGAAACTGATTATTGGGCAATAAAAAATCCTACAGGACCATTATTTAATTTTGGAGCAACTATGGGAATAATTGTCGGTGCTGTAGTTGTTTATCAAATATTGTATACAGATATTAGCGAGCATTTAAAAGAATACGCAACTCTTAAAGCCATAGGTTACACGAGTCGTAGTTTACTAATAGTGGTTTTAACAGAAGGAATTATTCTTGCAATTCTAGGATTTATACCGGGATTTATAATTTCGAGTGGAATGTATAGCTTACTCGCAACATTGACGAAAATTCCTGTGGTCATGAAACTTGATATTGTACTAAATATATTTTTGATGACTGTTTTTATGTGTTTAGTCTCAGCAGCAATCGCGATGCAAAAACTTAATTATGCTGACCCCGCAGATGTATTTTAAATATGTTGAATAAACCAGTAGTTTCCATCCGCAATTTACGTCATACATTTGACGATACTAAATTTAGTGAACCTGTCTTAAAAGATATAAACTTAGATATTTTCAGGGGGGAAATAGTTATACTTGCCGGTCCTTCAGGAAGTGGAAAAACAACTTTACTTACTTTAATTGGTGCTTTACGAACGGTACAACACGGTATTATTTCAGTTTTGAATCAAGATTTACATAAATCTCATACTAAAAAGCTAGCAAAAATTCGTCGTTTAATAGGTTTTATTTTTCAAACGCATAATTTGATGGAATCTTTAACCGCTTTGCAAAATGTAGCGATGTCCTTAAGATTGCATGAAGACATTTCTTTGGAAAAGCGTGTATTTATGTCTAAAAAGATTTTGTCAGCAGTTGATTTAGAAGATTACTTTGATTACTACCCTAAAAATCTTTCTGTAGGTCAAAAGCAACGTGTTGCTATTGCTCGTGCATTAGTTACCAAACCTTCACTAATTTTAGCCGATGAACCAACAGCTTCATTGGATAGTTATACGGGTCGAGCGGTAACAAGAGTTATTCAGAAATTAGCCAGAGTGCAAGATTCGACCATTTTATTGGTTACTCATGATAATCGTATTTTTGATATTGCTGACCGCATTTTATACATGGAAGATGGTCAGTTGGTTCAAAAAAATTAAAGGTTGTGTTGCAAAAAAAATTTGCGTCCTCAACAAGTCTTAGTTAGTAAACTGATAAAAAGATGTTAGTAGCATTACAAAAGACATCTCCAAAATAGTAATATTCTGTGGTAAAAAAATATTGTAAATGTTTTTGATACAAAAATATGAGTTCTATTCTGAATCACATTGAAGAAAATCCGAAAGAAACACAACGCTTAATTGGTCTGGGACATTCTGAGCTAAAACAGTTAATTCAAAATGTAGAAAAGTT
>JBCCDM010000358.1:0-6853 GCA_039030795.1 Cyanobacteria bacterium P01_A01_bin.84 | reverse complement strand
GTTACTATAAATCAATTTTATTTTAATTAAATTAATTTATATGAAGTAGGGCTTTGCTGAAAGAAAATGAAAGCATTGCTAGATAAAGGTAACATAAAGTTTTTTCATCAAATAAGTGCAAAATTATTAACCGTATTGGTCTAAAATATTTGTACTTTCAAAGAAAATAACCGTGTAAATTTGAGGACTAATCAACCAAACTTTGATTTTTCAATCTCTGTGACACCTAGATTCAATTTCTAGACTTATTCAGCAAGCCCTAAGTATTTTGATATAGATTTAAGCTAAGAGAAGTTTAAGATATCTCAATACAGTTCGGTCAAAAGAAAAATGGGTAAAATAAAAGTTGTAAGGTGAGAATTAACAACCTTATATTTTTTACTTATCCGAACTGTATTTGCTAGATATCTTTTCAAATTTTTATTCAGTTTCAGTTTTATTTCAGTTTTATTTCAGTTTTATTCCTAATTATTTATGACTATGTAATTGCATCCCGTATTTGAAGAACTTGTTCTGCTTGTTGTAGAAAACTTTGATTAATGAAATTAGTATAAGTTTCTATGTCATGCATCCAATTATTAATTATTTGATGCATACTTGCTAATTTTTGCTCTACTGTATCGCCGTTATTTTGATGATTGAAGCTACCAGAAAATAATATTAGTGACAAGATTTTACCATCAGGTGTTTTAGCGTCGGCTTCATTAATAGACAAATTTAGCTGATTTCCCTCTAAGTTATAAGAAAATTGAATAGCAGCTTTCACAGGGGTGTCACCAAACTCCATCCAGGAACCGGGAGATAAAAGTTTTCTGTGTATAAACTGATATGCTTCTTCTCGATCCTTACACATTACAAAACCTTTAGGGTTAATACTGAGTCCTACATAATCCATATTAGGTAATTTATCAACACAAGCATTTGCTAATCCTGGAATCTGTATATCCTGATGAGACTTATTATTAATCACCTCTAAAAAAGACAATTGGTTAGGTTGAACAACAATACCAACGCCATTTTTAAAAAATATCTGAACTAAACCTTTTGTATATAAAGGGTTTCGAGCTAATTCCCATTCTCCAGGAATTATCCCACTGTACTTGAGAAAATCTAAATTGATGGCAGCAGGATTAAGATTTTTCGCAGCGATCGCAATGGAAAATTCCTGAATTGTCAGTGATTGGTTCATTGATTTTTTTAGTAAAAGTTCAATAAAATAAGTTTTTGCTCGACTACAAAAGTAGAAAAAAGACAACTTTCTTTCTGGATAATATTCTTTGAAAGAAATTTAATACTTTTAACTTTCCAGATAGTTTAATTAAGCAAAAATCATTCAAACACTACTAATATAAATCTTTCAAGTATAAGTTTTACTAGTCTATTAATATTTTCAAAGTATTTCCACTAATAATAATTATATGCAAAGCTGTATATGACGTTCTTATCCTAAAAGGGTAGAGCTACCTCCCTATCTTCCTATCGCTTCTTTTTTTTAGCTTTTTTTGACTTACTTTGAGAATTATTTTTTTTACCAAAACCTTGACTTAAGTTTTTCTGAGTTGATGAAGCAACTAAGTGAAAATCTGGTAAGGTTGAAACTTCTGATTTTGTTGACTTTACTGATTTCTCTTCAATTTTTGTCAACACATCCTCTGTTTTATTATCCGCTTTTTCAGGAATATCAGTTTCAATTTTATCTCGATCTACATTTTCAATTGGTAAAGGGTCGGAATTTACTGGTTCAATAGTGGATCCGTTTTCTACATGAGGGGTATATTCTAGATTGGTTTTTAGATTGGTTTCTAAATCAACGCTATGAGTTGGAGTTACATTTTCAGGAATTGTAACTTCCTCAATCTCATCTTTGGAATCTTTTGAAATGATTGAGGAGTCAGAACTTATTTCTTCAATACTGAGTTCATCTTCTATATCAGGAATATGTTCTAGATTTGTTTCTGGATTGGTTTCCGAATCAACGCTATGAGTTGGAGTTAAATCTTCTGGAATTGTAACTTTCTCAATCTCATTTTCAGTTACTTGAATTTCGATAAGAGACTCTAACTCGTCTACGGTTATCCCTAAATGTTCTTGTACCTCTTCCCAACTACCAACAATGTGTTCATCAACCTTGTTCGCTATCAAAACATTTTTAATCAGTAATGCAGATTCTTTAGCCCGTAATTCTATCAGAGAAGTGATGATAAAGGTATTTAAATCATTAGGATTTTCTGCAAATAGCTTTAACTGTTCAGATAAAACAGCAATACACTTAGAACGTGCTTGAGAGTGTTGTGTAGCAATTTCTTGTAAACTGTTAACAGCAGTAACTCGTGGAAATATTCCGTGAGTTTCATCCTTTATATAATCCCGTAAAGGCGCGATCGCATTCTCACCTATAATGCCATAAACCTTGGGTATTTCCTCTGCAACCCAATCATTATCTTCCAACTCGTGGAAAAGCTCCATCAATGATGCGATCGCTTGGTGTAATTCTTTTAGGATTATCCCATCTTCTACAGGTAATAAAGCTAAAATTCGCCAAGCATGAATAGGTGCCCATTTTTGTAAGCTACCATCTAAACTATCAGAGTCTGACCCAATCAACTCCTTATCTACTGCTATTTGGATTAATTCTGGTATATGCTGCGAACCAAAACTCAATTCGGCAATATAATCATAACCTTCTTTATTAACCCCACGGTAATCCCCCAAGGTTAGCAGTTTACTGACAGGTGATTGATAGTTAGTGAGACTCGTCATTGAAACAAACACTTTAACAATTAAGTATCAAACATAGCAGATTTTTTTTACACTAAAGCATCTACATATACAAACTATATTTAACTATCAAACATAAATGAAAGCGTAAATATTCTTCAAACTTGATCAAAAGCTTCTGAATAAACAACTTTTCCCCTATAGCTCTGATTGTACTTTTGTAAACTCTTCACCATAAAAAATCTTGCTGGGACTTCAAATGGTGACTCTATTCCGAAATTAAGAGAACATTCAAAACCAAAACGGGAATAAAATTCAGGTTCACCTAAAACAATAATCATCGCTTCACCCACAGAATCGGCTTTTTTTATTCCCTCTCGAATTAAAGCACTACCTATTCCTTGTCTTTGAAACTTGGGTAAAACAGCGACAGGTGCTAAAGCTAAAACTAATATGCTTTCATCTTCTAATAAGTTAATATAACTTAGCATTATGTAACCTACTATTACCCCTTCGATTTCTGCAACTAATGAAAGTTGAGGGATATAACCTTTGGAATTGCGAATTTTCTCAACTAACTTCGCTTCACTTTCACGTCCAAAAGCAAGGATATTTACCTGTTTGATTTCCGGATAGTCAGAAGAAGTTTCGGGACGGATAATCATGTAGTGCCATTTTAACAGTAGAGACGTTACATATAACGTCTCTACAAATCAATTAATCAATGTGTGGGTAGGTAAATAAGAAACAAATATTAACTAACTCGGAACTTTAAGCTCCTACAGCTTCTTTTGCTGCATAAAGTACTTCTACATTAATATCTTTAATTCCTCTCTCCCGTGCAAATTTCTCGGTATTGCGCTTGACTTTACCTCTGACAAAACCAGGTATTTTGTTTAATTCTGCAACTCCATCTCTTGTCCAGTTCAAATCGGAATCAGCAGAAACACCCTTAGTTATCACTTCCTTAGTATCGTGTCCTCCAAAGATTTCCAGTAAATGGTCTTCCATTCCCAAGGTGAAGGAATTATAGACCAAATCTGCAACCTGATTGGTACCTTCGTAAGCTAAGAATGGTTTGTAACCGATAGGGAAATTCTGGATGTGGATGGGTGCAGCTATCACACCACAAGGTATATTTAAACGTTTACCGACGTGACGCTCCATTTGGGTACCGAAAATTGCAGAAGGTTCCACCCGTGCGATCGCATCAGCAATTTCTCCATGGTCTTCACTAATTAGAACTTCATCGCAATATTCGCTTACCTGTTCCCGAAACCAGTCAGCATCATATTTACAATAGGTTCCAGCCCATACTACATGAATACCCATCTCCCGCGCTAATACTTTGGTCATAGCTGCTGCATGGGTATTATCCCCAAACACAACAGCTTTTTTACCAGTCAAGTTTTGACAGTCAATAGAACGGGAGAACCAAGCAGCTTGAGATACGTGTATGGTTTGGTTTTGAATAAATTCTTCGTAGTCTACATCCACACCCTGAGCGTTAAGTATTTGCTGAATTTTACGGATACAGCGAGCTGTTTCAACTACACCCATAGGAGTAATATCTACATAGGGAGTACCAAATTCTTCTTCTAAATATTTAGCGGTAAGTACACCCATTTCCCGGTAAGGAACTAAGTTAAACCAAGCACGAGGAAGATTTTTCAGATCGTGTACAGAACCACCATCGGGAATGACAGCATTTATTTCAATACCCAAATCTGACATCAGTTTTTTCAACTCGGTACAATCATGTTGATTGTGGAAACCCAGAGTTGAGATACCGATGATATTTACGGAAGGTTTCTCTGTTTTACCTTCAGGAAGATTTTCTTGTTTGCGGGCTTTTTTAATATAGTACTGTACTATTTGCTGTAAAGTTCTATCTGCTGCCTGTAACTCATTAAATCGGTAATGGTTGACATCTGCAAGCATGACATCACCTTTTGCATCCATCTGCGCTCTATCTACAAAGTTTTCTAAATCTTCTTGCAGAATACTAGAGGTACAAGTAGGAGTAAGAACGATTAAATCCGGGTTTTCCTCAGCATCCTTACGGGTGATGTTATCAACCACCTTTTCCTGAGAACCACGAGCTAAAACGTGACGGTCTACAACGCTGGTAGTTACTGGTGTGAAGTTACGCTCCCGCTCCAACATAGAACGCATCACATTAAAGTAATCATCTCCTAGGGGAGCGTGCATAATCGCATGGACGTTTTTAAAAGAACTTGCGACTCTCAAAGTACCAATGTGTGCAGGACCTGCATACATCCAATAAGCTAACTTCATTTCAAATATTCTCCTCTCGTGGTTTAAAGATTTAATGTTTATTTCTTTTTTAAGAATTAGCTATAAGCATTTTTGACTGGGGGTAATCTAATGAAAAAAGAGACATCTCAGCCCCAGGTCTGGCTCCTGCGGGCTTTATGTAAAATTGGGATACTCCCCTTTTCACAGGGTTAAAAGACAAGCATTAAGTTAACAAGAAATAGTTACATATAGGTTGTTTCTGATTGTCGCAAAACTTCCGACTTTAAAGAAGTAACAACAGCAATAGTTTTTATTTGTTCACAAAGCTTCAAAAGTATTTATCGCACAATCTGCAAATAATAACTAAAAAGTAATAAGAACTTAAAAATAATAAGCAAAAAGAAATAGTGTAGGTTGGGGAGTCACTACGTTGTGGGGGTGAATCCTTCGGATGCGCTACGCGAGCCCCCCATTATAGTAAGTGACGTTTGAGGTACGTAGACGCGGAGCGGCTTTTCGGATTGTTACCCAACATTATCAACCCCCAAAGTTGGGTAACGCTCAAGTTTAACTAAATGTAGGATGGGTTACGCTACGCTAACCCATCCAGTGTTCGGTGACACCGAGTACAAAACCCAATATTATCAACCCCCAAAGTTGGGTAACGCGATTGCCTACGGCAGGTCTTTGACCATCGCTTCCAGCAGACACCCATGTGTCCTCTACCCAACCTACAATACTCTTAACTAATGATTCAAGACTTATCCAGTCCTCTAAAAGAGGACTTTGTATATAAACCTAGATAGGGACATATATTCATTTAAAAAAAGCCCGCAGTTGGAAACCTGGAGCTAGAATAATTATTAGCCATGAAGGTGTCAGGTTAAGATATTTCTTCTTTCACTGGGATATTCCCATAAGTTTTTGGTTTGATGATAAATATCTACACAGATATCACGTAGGTTGGGTTGAGGTACGAAACCCAACATTATCAACCACAAAGTTGGGTTGCTATCGCTCAACCCAACCTACAATACTCTTAACGACAACGGTATTGATTGATAGGTTACTTGACAATATTTCCTAATATCTCATTTACGCTAATATTTATATCATTAAAAGCGTGAATAAATAAACTTTCATTCCTGGAAAACTTCTGTACTTCTTTATAAGCATCATTTACAGGTTCCCAATAAACTTCTACACATTCGGAGGTAATATCAACTAACCAAACTTCTGTGATACCTTTTTGGGAATACAGAGGAACCTTTACTTCTCGGTCATATTTAATAGTACTATCGGCTACTTCAATAATAAGAAAAACATCTTGTGGCTGAGGATGTGCTGATGCGTAAAAATCCTCACGGGGTTGTAATAAAACTACGTCAGGTTGTGGCTGAGAACTATCATCCAACCCTACAGGATTTTGAATATTCATAACCACTTTATCACCTAATTTGCGAGGTAAAACATTATTCAAACGATTTACGCAAGCAGCGTGTTTCGTTCCTATAGCTGCCATTTCAATTATCTCTCCCCGAATCAATTCCACCCTGTCATCTTCATTGAGAATGCCAGATTCTGCCATTTTATGGAATTGTTCGACTGTAAATTTCCGTCTGAGCAATTCTACGGTCATTTACATCTCTCCTACAAAGCGCGTCTACATTAATTTTAATCGTAGGGGCGCAAACCTTGCGCCCCCATTCAAAGAGGGAAAGTCAGCCTCCTTCGGAGGAATTCAAAATTCAAAATTCCGGCATTCAAAATTATTACCCCATCGATAAATCCAGGGGCTTGAAATAAGGGAAATATTTTTTCTTTTTTCCACGGATAAATCCGGGGGCTTGTATCCATTTTATTTTTTGGTCAAAAG
>JBCCDM010000357.1:0-6859 GCA_039030795.1 Cyanobacteria bacterium P01_A01_bin.84 | reverse complement strand
GAAGCTGCCGAATTTGCTTCGGGACACTTAGGGGCAAACCTAGAAAGAATTGTTCGTAGTAGCCATAAACCCTGCTTAGTTACTTCCCGCCAGTTCAAACCGATTGAACGGGTGTTAATTGCTTATGATGGTAGTCCCAGTAGTCAGAAAATTCTCCAATTTATTGCCGATTCGTCTATTTTCGCGGGTTTAGAATTACATATCGTTACCGTTGCTAAGAATGCAGCAGAACAAACAGCGATCGCTCCTATGGAATCAGCCAAGCAACTATTACAACAGGCGGGATTTGAACCAGTTTGTTCTGTAATCGAAGGTCATTCAGAAAAAGCGATCGCAAATTATGTTAGCGAACAAGACATCAGTCTATTACTAATGGGTGCTTATGGACATAGTCGCATTCGCCATTTGGTAATTGGTAGTACAACAGCGCAAATGCTACGGAACAGTCATATTCCAGTTTTATTGTTTAGATGATGAGTGTGAGACGAGCTTTTATTTCTTCTAACTATACAGACAGCTTCGTAATGTTCATTATTATTTATGCCAATTTTCTAACTTTAAATTCAAAAAGTTCTCAAAATCTGAAGTATTATTGGTGACGAGAATTAAATCGTTGACATAAGCAGTAGCAGCAATTTGCCCATCAACAAAGGCGGGAGTTTTACCTGCTGCGACCAGGCTAGTTCTTTCTTCCGCCTGCCAAGTTGCCGCTATGTGGTCGGAAGGAAGCAAAGGGATGTAGGGCTTGACTACATTTTGCAAATAGGTTTCAATGATCTGCCGTTTTTTAGATTTGGGGAGGCGTTGACAGCCAAATCAAAGCTCGTGCCAGACAACGGTAGCCGTAGCAATTTCTTCTTGATGCGCTCGTAATCTTTCCATCACTGCAAAATTTGGTTTGGGTCGCAGAGGTTCGGAAACGACATTAGTATCGAGTAAATAATGCAGGTTCAAAAATTCACCTCCCGTCCTCAAGAGCGATCTCGAACATCGGCAAATGCATCTGTCTCAGTCTCTAATTCTTCTAGATCTTGTGAGGAACGAAAGTTTTGTAATGATTCCCAAAAGCTAGATTTTGGAGAGATCAAACGCTCATATTCTAAAGATGAGAGAATAACGGCAAAAGGTTCTCCGTCCTGAGTAATTTCAATCGCATTGCCCTGCTGAATTTGCTTTAGTACTTCGGGAAGATTTTGATTAAGTTGTTGGGTTGAATATTGACTTTTCATAATTTTCAATAACCTCATTTATAGTCGTTTCAATTAATTTCGGTACATTTTAATTTGTTTGTTCAGGGGATTGGGGATTGATTAGAATTTATACAAGTTTAATTCGTATCATTCTTATTTAAAAAAACTATAAAAGCAGACAATCGTAATGTTTAGATCTTAATTATCAACTAAGGTTAGTCGCATTATGACTGATTTTAGTCGTGCGATCGCCAATACAGTCTTTGAGTTAAACTGGATAAAATTATAGTTTAACCAGGTCAAACCATTTGTGTTCAGTAAAACCATGAAGATATATTCTGTTACCGATGCCAAAGCTAAGTTTTCTCAGGTAGTAGAAAGCGTATTACAAGGAGAAGAAGTAATTGTCACCAAAATGGGTAAACCAGCCGTAAAAATATCAGCTTATGAACCTATAGTTGAAAACAAAAGATTGGGATTAATGAGAGGTCAAGCTAAGATACCAGATGATTTTGGTCAATGGGATGAGTCAGAAGCTAAATTATTAGGAATAATCGAATAAAATGAAGTATTTACTTGATACTCATAGTTTGCTCTGGACAATTTTTGAACCAGATAAACTCTCCGCCAAAGCTCAAGAAATAATACTCAACCAAAATAACATTATCTGTGTCAGCCTAATTTCTCTTTGGGAAATTAGCATTAAGCAAAATATAGGTCGTTTGGATATACCAGAAGAGTTTTTTGAGGTTGTTAGCCAAGGTGGTTTTGAAATGCTTCCTTTGACTACGTCTCAAATTGAGCAATATCGAACATTGCCTTTGCATCATCGAGATCCCTTCGACAGAATGTTAATTATTCAAACCAGACAACAAAAACTGATTTTTATTACTCGCGACCCAGAAATTAGTAAATATGATGTAGAAATAGTTAAAGCCTAGTATTTAATTCACTTTTATCTGTATTACGTCAAGTGTGAATTAAAATAACCAAATGGACAAGTTAGAAACGAAGGAATTAGGTGACTTCAAATCTATACAGTCAAACTTTAAACGACTATTAGAAGCTAAAAGCTAATGGCTAATGGCTAATAGCTACGAACTAACAATCTTTCAACGAAGCGTCTTGGTAAGCGTTCCCTTGCGCCTGACGGCGACGCGGGGTCTCACCGCTAATTCACACCAAGCGTATATTATGCTTCTGTATCTTCTAACAAGGTTATAAATAAATCTCTTTCTTCTTTAGGAAGTTTTAGCAGTACTTTACTATCTCCATTGGTTTCTTTATATTCCACCGCAGTTTTGAGCCAGCGTAAAGCAATCTCTAGTTCTGGTTTATCTCCTGCAACTGCTTGCCATACTTCTAACCAAGTTCGTGCAGTTTTATTACTAACCATTTCTGAGAGTAAGTGGGGAATGTTTTCGGTGATTCCTTTACTTAGTGCGGAAACCACCTCATATTTATGATAAAGTTTTAGCAACTTTTTAATATATCTCTTCCAAGTAGATTTATTTGGTTTTTTATTAAATATTGGACTAATAATTGTTACGCTATTTACTTTGGCAAATCTTTCAAAATCATCGAGGCTGTTTAAACCATTCTCCAGAGCATTAAATCCTTCATTCCAGTGATTTATCTCGAATGAAATATATGCAATATCAAAATAGAGCCTCTGCTCATTAGAATTAAGTTGTAGTGCCTTTTCATAAGAAATAATTGCATCTTCGTATTTATTTAATTCGTAAAATATATGACCACGTATACTCCAAGTTAGATAATAGTCAGGATTAATTTCCATTGCTTTATTACTAGCATTAACAGCTTCTTTATATCTCTTTAAAGATAATAAATTGTTACTATATAAAGTCCAAGTAAGTGAATCACTATTATTTATATTTAGAGATTTTTCATATGAATTTAATGCTTCATTATACTTGCCTAGTATACCTAAAGCGCAACCTCTCATATACCATACAGAAGAATCTTCTGGATTAATTGAAAGTGCTTTATCCATAGATTGAATTGCTTCTTTCCATTTTTCCATTTTTCCTATTAAAAATCCATGTTGAATCCAGGCTTCTAGATTTAAAGAGTTGATCTTAATGGCTTCTTCAAAACATTGGATTGCTTCTTCAAGTCTTTCTAAATCACGGAGAATAATACCACATTTCAACCAAGCTATATCACTTTTAGAATTAATATCTTTAGCTATTTTAAATGAATTTAAGGCATCTTCTAGTTGACCTAGTTGAATCAAAACAATTCCTTTGTTCAACCAAACTTTGTAAATATTAGAATTAACTTTAATTATTTCATTTATAAAAAGTAACGCAGAATTAAAATCTTTTTTTTCAAAACTTTTAATGTATCTGGAGAATAATCTATTGATATTATCTATTTCAGAAGTTACATTATCATGAATGGACAAAGGAGTAAATTTTAATATATTTATGATATATTTTTTCTCCAAGCAATCATCAGGTAATTGCTTTAATCTATCTTCTAATTCCTCATTTGTATACCAAATACGTAAAAAATCAATAAATAGCTTAATTGGTTCTCCACGCTGTTTCTTCACCTCTAAACAAATCCGCATCAAAGGTTCTTGTAACTCATAAAAAGATTCTCTACCTTGTGTTTCTTTGACAACATATCCTTTAGTTAACAAATCCTTTAATTGACTTGATGCAGTTTGATGAGAAATAAAACAGCGTTGGGCTATTTCTTTGACGGGTACGGCATTACGGTGATCGCACAATAGTTCTATAATCTTTCTTTGCTGGGGTGATAGCCATTGCATCCTAGCTTGATAGTAGGGAGTTAATTCATCTAAGGTTTGCATTACGGGATGTACTAAATCGTCTAGGGAATTGCGAGTTAGGAATTGCGAGAAGATAATATAAACTCGATGATTTCCTCCTGCTAGGTGATGGATGGCTTTAATGCGATCTTGTCCTGTTGGAGATTTTATAAATTTATTTAATTCGCTATCTTTTTGTAGTTGAGCAATTTTAGTTAAGAGGTTGGCTGCTTCTTCTAGGGATAATTTATCGAGGTTGTTGCTATTAAAAAAACCATAGAATGCTCGCTTCTTTGATGTCAGATCTTTAGACAGATTTTGGGAAGTAGCAACAATAGTAATTAAGGAATTATTTTGAAGATATGCTCGAAATTTCTTTTGTCCGATATCTCCTAATCCTTTAAATATTTCATCGAGGTTTTCTGTCAGGATTAGTAAAGTTCGCTTACCAATGAATTCTTTGAGTATGATTTCTCCCCTTGCTGTAGCTGCTTCAGGGGATAATTCGTATAACGCCTCAACATCAGCGGCTAATTGATCTTGATACTCTTTAGGATATAAATCAGCTAAGGCTTTAAATATTCGTATTTGTAAATCTAACCAAGAACTTACGCCCCATTCTTCTTCTTTTAACCAGGCAATTAGTAACTTGTCTTGTAAATCTGTTTCCTGATTGAGGCGATGATAAAGCAAGGCAATAGTATGAGTTTTACCAATCCCTCGCATCCCTACTAACAGGCGATAGTGTTTATTTCTAGTTGTAGCGCTTTCTCTAACTCCTGCCATCAGATCCTCAACCAACTTTTCTCGCTGGACAAAGATCGCCTCCAGGGTTTGAGGTGACATCAGACTGGGAGTAAATGAAGACAAGTAGCTATCCTGCATGCTTATAAATCCCGATCACTTTGCCAATATTTTCTGACGATTTCGTAGCGAAAACTGTAAGCGCGGTCATGCCGAATTAAATAATAATCTTTTAAAAGTAGCTTTAAAACTGCTCTGATAGTTTCTTGATCACTGTTTTCTATATCATGCTTAAGTTCATCACATATATCGTTAAATTTCAATTCTGGTTGAACTGCCAAAATATCCAAAATAGCTAAGGCATACTCCCGCTGTGGCGAATTGTAGTAGTTATCGATCCTTTCTCGATAATGATCCATCTCCAGAGGATTAAAAGGATCGCTAATTAACTCTTCTAACTTCTCTGCAACAGCTTGTTTACTAATCTCACCTTGAGTAAACTTGAAACTGCTGATTAAATGATGAATATAAAACGGAATACAGCCAAACGTCTTAGCAATCTCTTCGGCTACAGGTTCGCATACGATTGTAGCTAGATTTTCTCCCCGCAGCAGCGAATCACTCAGTTTTGTGGCATCTGCTAAAGTTAACGGCTTGATATCAACAGTATACATATCGTTGGTTGGCTCATTACTATAGCCCTGGGTTTTCAGTTTATTAACAACATGGTGCAAGCCAATCGAACCTGTAAACACCATCCGCACCGATGAGTATGTTTGCCTAAGCGATCGTAATACGTTGAGTATTTCCATCGCATCTTTAGCATCACTGGCGGCAATTTTATCTAGCATGAAGGGCATTTCATCCCATAGTAAAATTACCTGGCTATCCTGATTTTTGACTAGATCCTCAATAATTTTAGTTAGCAGATTTTTCCACTGAGTAACCGCAACTTGAGGAATTTTGAATCCGCTAATTTCTAACCCGCCAATTTGATTCAAAAACTTGCGTACTCCTTCAGTTGTTTTGCTTGATTTACTTAAATACCCCTCTACATCCTGCCAAACAGCTTCCACAAACTCTACCGCAGACTCAATTCCTTCTAAATCTCGATAAATGGTTAACTGATCTGCTGGTGGTTCAGCCTCCATTTTTTTGATGACGCTAGTTTTGCCCATGCGCCTTTCGGCACTAATAATTAAGCTTTGCTGCTTCAATCTCTCCCAAAGTTCTTTGATCAATAAATCCCTGCCAATAACTTCATTGGGAGCAACTATTCCACCTGGATTAGCTTTTATCTTCAATGTACGTTGATTTTATCGTACGTCAACTATAACGTATATAAGTATAACCTAGATTTAAATTTTGGGCAAAGATATAAAAGAGTAAAATCTTGGCTATCGACTGTTGAACTATAAATTACAATTTAATCTAGTACAGACTAGCCTCCTGTTTTGCTCTTGTTTAATTTGCCTATGTCATATCAATGGAAATCACAGAAAGTAAAAAACAAATCTTCTCAGATAGTTAAACCAGCTAAAACACCTCTGTCAAAAGCTTTAATCATGCCTTTGCTCAATGATAATGATTTAGATTTGATTAGAGATCAAGGTCTAGTTAGAGATATTGACTTTGATTGAGCAATATTGATTAAACACCTGCTGCGTGATTTCAAAACATAATTTCGATGTTTTTTCATATAATCCCTAAAATTAATCAAAACTGTGCAGCGTTATTTTAAGATTTTACGGCTTTTTTGGTCTACAGCGATCGCTATTGAATTGGAATATCGACTCAATTTTGTGATCGCAACTGTTACTAGCATTGCTAATTTAGTTGGTAGCCTCTTCGGATTGTTTTTGTTTTATCGTACTGGCTATACTTTTCAAGGCTGGAATTGGCAAGAAGCGACAATCGTTTTGGGCTTATTTACCTTATTGCAAGGCTTTTCTGCCACTTTCTTAGTGCCTAACTTAAACAGTATTGTTAAACAGGTTGAGCAGGGTACCCTTGACTTTGTGTTGCTTAAGCCTATTAGTAGCCAGTTTTGGCTTTCCACTAAAACTATCTCTCCTTGGGGTTTACCCGATCTATTGTTTGGCTCGATTTTGATTATCTATGCTGG
>JBCCDM010000356.1:0-6865 GCA_039030795.1 Cyanobacteria bacterium P01_A01_bin.84 | reverse complement strand
TCAATTTTTGATATTTTATATTTGAAATAATATTGCTCTGCTTTGAATGAAAAAGCGTCGTTCCAGGCTCAAAAAAAGTCCTTAGCGTACAAAAAGCCCAACTTGGTACGTTCTCCCCTTTTCACTAAATTTTATAGATAATTAGAAATAGCTATTTTTATAAGTAGACATATGTATGTATATTTTCGCGTCAATTATTTAGCAGTTTTCAAACTATTTATTAACCTCTTTATTAACCGGAATATCATCACATAATTTTTTATCTTCGTTGCTCATGTTATTCAGATAATCATCTAACCACTCACAAGCACTGTTTAGTAGATTCTCAAAATTCAAATCTTGCTTGTCTATACTCTGTAAAATCACTGTTTTGTCATCACTAGCTGAGGCGAGAATTTTACCATCTGGACTAAAATTGACGCTTCTTACCTTATTGCTATGATTTTCCAAAGTTTCTAGTAAAGTCCCATCATAACTCCAAAGCTTGACAGTATAATCTTCACTCGCAGATACAAGCCTTTTACCATCTGGACTGAAAGTTACACTTCTTACACTTTCTTTATGTCCTTTAAAGGTTGTCTGCAAAGTCCCATCATATTTCCAAAGCTTTATAGTTTCGTCAGCACCTGCAGAAGCAATCGTCTTACCATCTGGGCTAAAGTTTACATCAAAAATCTGTGCATCATGTCCTGATAGAGTCTTAAGTAAAGTTCCATCGAGTTTCCAGATTTTCACAGTTTGGTCATCGCTAGCGGAAGCAAGCTTTTTACCATCTGGGCTAAAACTTACTCTGTTAACTGCATCTTTATGTCCCTTTAAAGTCTTGAGTAATTTCCCTTTAATATTCCAGATTTTGACTGTCTTATCACCACTAGCAGAAGCTAGTATATTACCATTTGGGCTAAAATTTACATCATAAACCCAGCCATTATGACTTTTTAAGGTTTTATGTAGTGTAGTATCAAGATTCCAAATTTTAATTGTATTACTTGTATCCCCAGTTGCAATCATCTGACTATCTGGACTGAAACTTAAACCATTACGTACGAGAACTCCACGTAGAGATTTCAAAAATTTACCTTTATTACTCCATATTTTTACCTGACTATCATCGCTAGCAGTAGCAATCATTTGACCGTTTGGGCTAAATATGACTTTCCTTACCCAATAGCTGTGTGGTAGCGTGTTAATGAAATTAGATTCACCATTCCAAAGCCTAATTGTTCCATCATCGCTTGATGATACTACCGTACGATTATCTGGATTGTTGAATTTTACACTTCGTATAGCATTATCATGACCTTTCAGAGTTTTTATTAGGGTTCCATCATCACTTTTCCAAATTTTGATAGTTTTATCATCACTGGAAGAAACAATCTTTTTACCATCCGAGCTAAAATTTACATCTAAGACCTCACCACTATGTGGTAGGTCTAGGGGTAAGTTATTACTATCAAGCTTCCAAATTTTTACTTTCTTATTGCGACCAGCAGAAGCTAACTTTTTGCTATCAGGACTAAAACTTACAGCAAAAACCCAATCTTGATGATTTAGAGTTTTTAGAAGCTTTCCGTTGATGTCCCATATTTTTATTTTTCTATCAAAGCTGCTTGAAGCAATTGTTTTGCCGTCAGGGCTAAAATCTACGTCATATACAGTAGCAGTATGGTCATTAAATGTATTTAGTAAGGTACCATCAAGATTCCAAAGTTTTACTGTCTTATCATTACTTGCAGAGATTAGCTTTGTACCATCGGGACTAAATTTTACGCTTAAAACCTTACGATTATGACCTTTGAAAGTTTTGAGCAAAGTACCATCAAGTTTCCACAACTTTAGTGTATTGTCATCACCAGCAGAAGCAAGCTTTTTACTATCGGGACTGAAGCTAACGCTATAAACTCGACTATCATGACCTTTGAAACTTTGAAGTAATTTACCTGCACGGTTCCACAGTTTTAACGTCTTATCGTCACTAGCCGAAGCAATTTTTAAGCCGTCAGAACTTAAGCTTACCTCCCAAACTATAGATTTATGACCTTCAATGCGATTAATTTCTTGTGCGCTGTATAAAGCGGGTTGCAATCTACTTAGGGTTTCATTCTTTATCTCTGACGGTACTTCTTCTTCACTTTTTTCAATCTCACGTAATATCTTTCCTGCTTTTACACTTGCAATTAATGCTCCCAAAGAATCGTTTAAAGCAAAGAGAGCTTTAGATTCTGAATTAGCAGCTTTTAGTTTAGAATACCTTGCATCTTTTAGAGCACCTTCTGCTTGTTGTCTAAATTTAAATGCTTCTCTTACTGCTAATGCCGATACAATTAAAGATGAAATAAATACAATCATCCCTATTCTTATTTGTCTTCTTTTTTGACGTTGTCCTTGAGACAAAGACTCATTTGCTTGTCTCTGAGCGTCCAGTTCTACTTGTACTTGACTTTTTTCCAACTCTTGACAAGCAGTCAAAAATTTGAAATCTAAATCGCTTAAATCTTTATCTGCTGCCCATGCTTTAGCATCTTCTAAAGCTTGTCCGCGCAATAAATATGATTCTTCTTGACAGTTTGAAGCTACCCAAGATTTAAAAGCTTGAGCATAAGGACGTAATATAGATAATTGCTTTTCAACCCAATCAAGGTTAAAAACTAACTCATAAATACGATTGTAAACTCTTAATTTACCTTTATATTCAATTACCAATCCTGAAAGCCGTAGCTCTATTTGTTCGGAACTGCTATCAACTTCAATTCCGCCTATTTCTAAAATTTTTTGATATGTACTCAATAATCTACCAGCACGCCGCTCCTGATTCAAAATGCGATCGCGTATCGTGCGTAGATGTTGCGGTTCGTCTTGTTTTTTCCAACTTTCTATTATACACTTTGCGACTAGGTTTTCTAGCCATAATTCTTGATTGTCTTCAGGAATACCATCATTTGAAGCAACAATTAATTTGCAAAGCTTTTGTGTTAAAAATGGTTGACCGTTAGTCCATTTCAATGCATAGTTTAATAATTTTTCTGCTTCTTCTTTCGGCAATCCTAGACCTTCAGCTAGAGGTTTTGCTTCCTCAAAGGTAAAATTGGTTAAATCTACCAGTTTTCCAATGTTAAAAGATGTTCTTTTTAAGTCGTGGATTAAATTTCCCGGTGTTGCTACTCCAATTAATACGAACGAAATTCGCTCAAACTTGGAATTTTCGGCACGAGCAACATACAAGTAGCGAATTACTGCGAAAAAATCATCTGTAAAATCTAAACTTAATGTGGTGTCAATTTCATCTATAAATATGACTACAGAGGTTTTTACTTCCTCTAATAAAATATTTTGAAAAAACTTACTTAATCTTTGGGTAAATCCTAAATTATCATTTTTTTGCCACCATTTAGCTATATCGGTATCGAGCATCAATTGTTCTTCTATTTCTAGAAGCAAACCTAGATACCACTGTTCTACAGTCACCTGAGTACCTATCTTGGTTAGGTCAATAATTACTGACTTGATATCTGCTTTCTTCAATCCAGATGCGGTATTAATCATCAAACTAGATTTACCCATCTGCCGGGAAGTTAGAACATAGGAAAATTCTCCTTGTTTACACAATTCTAAAAGCGTTTCATCAGCTTTCCGACTAATGTAAATTCCCTTACTTGCTTGAACCGTTCCACCTAAAGAGTAAATGTTTGTTTTAGTCATGTAAATACTCCTGGAAGTATTCAGCATACAGGTGACAACGGGGTACAGCTTGATTTCCATCAGAACTTACTAAACCAGTTCCCTGTAATTGCCAAAACCTCAATTGATTTTCGCAGTTATTCTTTTGAAGAACTTCTAATAAAGCTTGTTTTAATTCTTGATTGTCGTGTATCAGTAATAATAAGCGGCGTAGATGGTCGCCAAATGCCCCTTTATGACTAGTTGCACCATCGAATAATTCCGTAGTAGTTATCTGTTCGCTAGCAACTAAATATAGAGATTTTCTGGTTAAATAAGGATGTCCGTTTAATAACTCCATCAACCTAACTTCATCATCGGTATTAAAAGGTGAACCATGACGAAGGTTAAGATCCGCTACTTGTTCTAAAGTAAAATCTTCTAACTTAATTACTTGTCCGACATTAAATGGAGATTGGTTAATGTCGTCAATTAACTGGTAAGGTTCTGTGGAAGTAACCAATACAAAATCCAGATTATTCCAAATTTCACTCATGGCACGGCTATTATGCCAATTACGCAACATCCCAAAAAAGTCATTATGAAATGATGCATCAAAGACCTTGTCCACTTCATCCATTGCTAAAACCAATGAACTATCTAACTCCTTTAATATGTAGCGACTCATGTAGCGGGTACAGCGTTGAATATTACTAATATTCGTCTGCCAATATTCATCTACCAAATCTTTCATTCCTAGCTCTTCGCTTACCCAAGAACAAAATCTACGTAGGAATATTTCTTCATTTTCTAAGTCAGTTTTTCCTAGAAGTTGAAAATCCAAAAATAGTACGCATTTACTCTCGTTTTTAGCTTCTCTAATTATTCGATTTAGTAAAGAACTTTTACCAACTTGTCGAGGTCCTTTAATAGAAATTGTTACGCCCTGCTGTGCTATTGTATTCAAGGCAATATTATCTGCTTTGCGCTTTACATAGAAAACAGATTCAGGCTTCATTGTTCCTTCTGGAATTTCCAAAGCTTGCGGTTGCGCAGATGGTAAAGGACGAGGAATATCACATAATTCTTTCTGTACTAAATCAATTCTACTTTGTTTGCTAAGACTAAAATCACTGCTAGAAATAGCAAGATTTAACTCTTCTATCAGTTCTAGAGTATCTTCCTCACTACTCCAGTAAGCCCAGTTAATATGGTTTAAATAATCACTTATCGGACGTACAAAGGGCTGACAGTATTTTAACCTTACAGGTAGGATTGCAGGTTTCCCAGACTGAGTTTGAGCAAACTCATGTGCCATGCGGATTTCCATTTCTACCATTTCACTATGAATAGAATATTCGCTCAATAAAACAATCAAAAAATCACTACTGCGAATTTCTGTTTCGATAAAATTAGCCCAAGTTGTGCCTACAAGAATTTTTTGATCAATAAAAACTTCGTGTTCTGATGATAGTGATTCTAAGATTTGTAATGCTAGTTCTTCATCAGGATTTACATCTCTTTTATAACTGATGAAAATACGTTTACCTTTTTGAGAATCTACTGGAATAGCTACTTTTTTTTCACTTTCTCTGCTTTTGAGTACTGGAGTTGAAGATTCCGGTATATTTTCTAAATCAATTGCAACACAACCAAATTTAAACCCATCTTCAATTGTTCTACCTGCTCCCAAAGCATCGTAGAATCCTTCTGCAAATTTCCTTGCTGCATCGTCTCCTATTTCTTGTTTCATCCCAATCACATAGTCAATGTGTTGGTGAATTGCTTCTGCTTGAACTTCTGAGTAACAAGCGTTCAGGAGTACGCACTCAACTTTAGGAAATAATTCAAATAATTTTACCAAGGCATCTGTACTGACTAACTTCATTTTCCCAGAACTATCTTCTAGGGCTAAACCCTTCTTACCCATACCATGTCCGGAAAAATGTACGATTTGCGGTTCGTAATCTAATAAAGCATGACGCAAATCATCAGTCGTTAGTGCTAGATAGGAAATAATCTCGAATTCTTCTCTGTATTTAGCACTTTTAAAGCTGGCTTTTATTTCCTGCACTTCTTTGTCTAAGCGCAGCTTAGCTGCATCTGTCGGACTTGCTGATAGTAACAGGATTTTCTTTGCCATGCTCTAAATACTTATATTAGTTATAAGCGAATCATATCATTGCTAAATTTCATTCTATTTTACTTGTATTTACTGCATATAGCGGTATTTTAAGCTACTTAGAAGGTAGATGAGTGCAATGATTTTTCATAGTTTTTTTACTATTTAACAATATTGTTGATACAAATTGTTTCTTCAACAAACAATTCAATTTTCGTTATTGCCGAACGCGGATATGAATTTATTTATAGAGACGTTACATATAACTTCTCTACAGGGATTTTAGCTACTAAACAAATTTTTAATATTCATGTACTGTAACTATTTATCAACCAGAAATCTCAAATAAGTCATGAACTGGAGTTGGAAACTGTTGTCCCGAATGTTCGGTTTCAACACGTACTCGGTAAAGTCCTGGTTTCAAATCATCAATATTTAATACCCATTCCTTTTCCTGCTCTGTAAAATCAAAATTAAATGTACTTGTCTCCTCAGAAACCGGTGTAATTATTGCTTTTAATTTCCCGCTAATTGGAGATTGACTAATAACCCTTGCACGCATTCTTACCACTTCATCAGCTAAATAAAGGTCATTGAGGGAAAGACTAATCGCTGATTGCGGCGCTCTAACACCTTCTAAATTATCAAATTGATTGATTTTGAAACGATTAAACAAATCTTCTAATACCTGAGCATGACTTGGTAAAGCTCCATGAGTCTCTGCAATAAAACCGTTATTCAAACTGTTTGATAATTCGATTGGTATAGCAGATACTTGCGGTACTGTCCCGTCACCGCTATTCAAATCTGGTCGAGATTGCAAAATTTCTGGCAAATCCTCGATTACGGTTAGTTTACCATTTTCTAGTGATGCAGACTGAAAAGTTGGTTGATATATACCAATAATGGGAATAGTTTTATAATTATTTCTGTAATCCTCATTATTGGGGAGAACGTACCAAGTTGGGCTTTTTGTACGCTAAGGACTTTTTTTGAGCCTGGAACGACGCTTTTTCATTCAAAGCAGAGCAATATTATTTCAAATATAAAATATCAAAAATTGAAAAAAAGACTTCGCTGTAACTC
>JBCCDM010000355.1:0-6901 GCA_039030795.1 Cyanobacteria bacterium P01_A01_bin.84 | reverse complement strand
ATATCAAGTCCGCTTAATTAGTTACGATATAACGCTATTGAAAAGATGGTAGTGCTATTTATTACTCCTTACTCCTTACTTATTACTTATTCCCCACAGATATGACAACTGTTTAACCGGACATAATATAAGTCCTAATTATTTCTATGAAGGTGGACTTAGCTTGTATAGCGACACCCTGAAACAGGTATCGGGTTAAGATATTTGTATTTATTCAAAATTGTCATACTGTCGTTGCAAAATATAATTAATCTTTAATATCTAAGGAATTCCTATTTATCAAATATTTGGGTAAAGATTAATTTATTCATAAATTCTGATACTATTAATTGTTATTAATTTAGTATAATTGTTCTACTAAAATGACATACTTATAAATAGCTGCAACTCAAGTATCCACACTTATTATGGTTCAGTACACTCTCGCACAAAGTCCAGATATCATCATTACCGTTCCTGGTAGGGACTCCTCCAAAGCCCGAGATAAGGCTATGGATCAATTAATGGAATTTATGGATGAAGGTAAATTACCAACAGATTTAGAAGAGGGTTTTGGTCCACAACAGTTAATCGAAGTCAAAGAAAAAAATATGGATAATATCGGTGCTGAAGATTCAGTAACTGAAGCTGTGCAAATCTTGAGTAACCTTGCAAATTTGAAATTAAAAGTTCAAGATTCCCGTAGTGATGCTTTAGAGGTTCGTGAGGCTCTTGATATTTTATTTACTGATGAGTCTGTAACTCAAGAGGAAATAACAAGTCTTAAAGAAGGCTTTAAAGTGCTCAAAAGCTTTGCTCAAAACAATATGCGTTATCAACAGGCTAAAGAAAAAGCAGAAGAAGCTCGTAAGGTTTTGGATAAAGCATTGAAGTCACCCGATTAGCTGTATTAATTTTTGCTTATTTACCTAGTGATGCAATGGTGGCTTAGCACCCTGCTGTAGGCAATCCTATGAATCTCTATAGCAATTATTTTCGTGATACTATGTTTAGAATTTAGCCGATTTTTTAGTCGTTGCTAATACCAAATCCAAATATTAAGTTAACACAAATCTTGCATCTATTAAGTATTGCAATGTAAATCAAGTTATTGAGCCACTCCACACTATAAATAGACACAGATTCTGGCTAGAAGTTATACCTAACTTCTAGCTTTTAGGAGAACCGCTCTACCAACAATCAGAATTCGGATTTCATCATACAGGTGTGAAATTTTTTTGAATCGGTATAATTTGATGGAACTTTAAATCCTAAGAAGTTGTGACACTTGATTCTTCCTCTTCCTGAATATTTTGAGCGCTCATACTACGTCTATAATACTGCTCATAGTAGCTGTATGAAGCAGGTGCAGAGTCTTTAGAGCGATTTGCAACCATTCCTAATATTGGTGTTCCAGACACTTGTAGTTCTTCTAGTGCTTGCTTAAATACTGTGCGCTTAAGTTTACCTAGCGCTGCAACTAATACCATGCCATTGGTATGAGCCGCAAGGAGATTTGCATCAGCGAAACCAACCAGGGGAGGAGTATCATATATAACTAAGTCGAATGATGCTTGTAAATCATTCATTAAATCCTGCATTTTTTCAGATGCCAAGAGTCTGACAGAATCTGGGGGAATTGGTCCTGCACTCATAACATAGAGATTTTCCTCAGTAGGCGATCGCTCAATGACGTTACTCCATTCCAAGTCTGATGAGATAATATCTGTAAGTCCTTGAATATTCATCAAACCAAGACGTTTGTGTAAAGTAGGAAAACGTAGATTTGCATCCACCAATAATACTCGCTGTCCCATTGCTGCTGCTGCCAAAGCTAGATGCATTGCAACTGTAGATTTACCTTCTTCTTGTGCAGCAGAACTAATCACAAGAGAGCGAATCTGCGAATCAGAACCTAATAACAAGATATTTGTGTAAAGAGAACGGAATACTTCAAAGAAAGAAGCACGAGATACTTGCTCAACCCCATTAACTAAATCGTTTGCTTTGAGATTTGCTAATTCTTTTCGATAAGGTACTACACCCAATAAAGGCATATTGACAGTTTCTTTGAGATCCTTGGATGAATAAAAAACATTGCTCAGTTTATCTATTACTAAGGCTGCACCTACACCCAAAAGCATACCCAACATAGTTCCCAAAGCAATATTGGTCTTAGTACTAGCAGAGAAAGCTTCGGGTTCATTAACTTCTGTAAGTTCGGGGTCTAAAACTCTCCAAGGCTGTAATCTTTGAGTAAATTCAATTTCTAAAGCCTGCTGTTTAGAAGTAAATTGGACTAATGCATCAGTAGCAATTTTTAATTCTCGCTCAATATTATTATAGTCTCTAGTAACAGATGCTAAACTTCTTAAATATGCATTTAATCCATCTATTTTTTCACCTAAAGCTAGATCCCGAGCTCGTAATGACTGAATACGACTTTGAAAATCTCGGTTTACTCTCTGCCTCTCCTGTTCTAACAAAGAAACCATAGTCGATTTCTTATCTTTTAGGCTTTGCATACCTATTTCGGCGCTAGTAAACACAGAGGAACGCTTTGCAATCTCGGCATTTATCTGTGCAATCTGGTTTAAAATACTTTGATAATTTGAGTTTTCGTTTAGTATCGAATTACTTGCAGATGCTCCTGGTTGTTGATTCAATTCTTTTTGCAAGTTTTGGTAATTAGCCATCATTTGCTCGAATTGGACTCGATTTTCCAGACGCTGCTGTGTCAAAGATGTAATATGGGATGATACCTCTTGTGCTTTTTGAGTGGGTTCAACTAAATTATGAGTTTGACGTAGGGTTCGCAGTCTTTCTTGCCACTCTCTAACTCTTTTATCTAAAGGCTGTTTCTGCCTTTCGACAAATTTAATTGCTTGTTGGATATCGCTACGACGATCCTTCAAAGAGTAATTTAAATAAGCTTCTTGAATAGCATTTAAAACGTCGGTGACAACTTGTTCTTCCGGATGAGTGTACTCTACCGTTAATATATTTTTATTTGTAGATTCAATATTTAAACCAGCAAGGACTTTTTTATAAGTTATTTCTGGATGTTTAGTTTTTAGTCGCTCTATTACGGGAGATAGAACACCACGGCTTTGTAAAACCTTAATAGTGGTTTTAATTCCTTTTACTGACTCTTGAGAAGAAGCTCCTTGAGAAGTTAAAGTCTGAGGCACATTTGCAACTGCTTTTTCTTCCGCACTGACAGGTTTGGTCAGTACCTCAAATTTACCTTCATATACAGGGGGATCTGTCTCTGACTTCAAACCTGCGGCTGTGGCGATTATACCTGTTACTCCTAAAATCAGTAATGCTCTACGTCGGAGAGTTGCTCCTACCTGTCCCAGATTCAATCCTCCTTCATCGGTATCATTTAGCTGGGTGCTTTTCGCAGTTAATAACTGATTAGGATATTTTTCTGTTTTCAGCATATTTTTTATATAGATTCCGACTACTTGTAATTAATTGTGTAATGGATGTTATGAACCGGATTTCAACAAGGAGTTACGTTTCTTCAGATAACATCAGAAGAAAAACAACTTACTATAGATAAATTTTTTAGTAATGGGGCAGAAATAATAATCAATTCAAGGGAGTATTGCGATAATTCTGAAATGGGATGCTGGTTGGTAGATTTATCACCCTGATTGATTTTGACTAAGTGTGGAGCGATACACCTTGATGACTACAGTGATATTACTCAGTATAAACCCTTTTACTTGTTAACAATCCCTAGTAATTTTAGTATTTATAATACATATAAATGGTAAATAGAACCCATCATTTTGTTGTTTCGTTATTTGACAATCTAGTCATAGACAAGTTTTTAGTATCTATTATGCCTTTTAGAAGCAACTTTTTAATTAAAATCGATTCATTATAATTACTTATAAAAACAAAGAGTCTCTTTTTTATTACAGAGAAAATATAGAAATTCCGGAGAAAATTGACACATAGTACACTGTATCGGAAATTAACTACAGTAGACATCTCCCGCATTCATCTTTTCCAGATGTTAAATTTAACCCCACAAGGTAGTAATATCAAATCCGGTAGCATCGGAATTATATATTTTTTAACACCCAAGAGCGCGGGGTAAAGCGCAAAGGGACGCAGAGTTTTTTTACTTTTATGTTGAATAATTCCAATGGAAACGGAAACGATATAACTACCCAACTTGTGCTATTTCTAGTTTTGAAGCTTGACGGCAGGTATTGAAAAGTGAGAAGTAGAAAGTAAAAATTAAGGGCAATTAAGATTGGATGTTTTTAAATTTGGAAGTCCCTGGGGAAATGATGGAATTTTTAATTTTTAATTTTTGATTTCTAATTGGAGCGTAAAGTCACTCTGATAAGCTAATTTTAGAGAGATGACTTGGGAGCATCTCAATTATGCAAAAAGCCCGCAAACTATAAGCCTGGGGCTACGATAACTATTAACCACTAAGGTAGGTTTTGCTTGTATAGCCACACCATGAAGGGAATATCAGGTTAAAATATTTCTTCAAAGTTGGATCTTCCCTGTGAGATAACCATATATTATTCATCTCAACATGACGAATAATATGATAAATAATATATATTTGCTCGCTTACTTACTTCTATCTTAAACTGGGGTGCTAGGATTCGAACCTAGGAATGGCGGGACCAAAACCCGCTGCCTTACCACTTGGCTACACCCCAATAGTGGCACGCTTGTAAATATAGCAGAACATACCAGGTAAATGTCAAGTAGTTTAGGGAATAAGTACTAAAAAATATTTTGATTAACAGAAAAGTATTATGTAAAAATACCATTCCATTAGCTTCCATGGTGTAAAATTCCTGACTGAAGTTATGGAAACATTCAAATAAATGAATATTAGGGATGCCTTTGCTAAACCTCCTTGGGGTGGCTGTTTCTATTGTATTACTGCTGTTGCTTGGAGTGTTGTTTTTCACAGTGAAAGTACATTTGCAACAGTCACTAAACCTTTACACACTAATAAGGCAATGGTGGTCTCAGCAAATCCTTTAGCAAGTGAAGCAGGGTTAGAAATACTGCGTTCTGGTGGAAATGCTGTTGATGCAACAGTCGCGACGACTTTTGCGATTTCGGTGGTGGAACCGTTTTCTGCCGGGATTGGTGGTGGTGGTTTTTTGTTGTTCCATAATTCTCAAACTGGTGAGATGAAGGCTTTGGATTTTCGGGAACGGGCACCACTTAAAGCAACTCGAAAGATGTACCTGGATGAACAGGGGAAAGTACGTCCTGGAGCAAGTACTAATGGACACCTTGCGGTAGGAACCCCAGGGACTGTGGCGGGGATGTACGATATACACCGTCGCTATGGTAAATTACCTTGGAAAGAAGTTCTTAAACCTGCAATTCGTCTGGCAAGTAGGGGTTTTATTCTTAGTTCTCAGTTGAATTGGCGTTCTCTAAATTCTTATGAAGACCGCAAACCAGTAATTTTAAAGAATCCGGCTGCAAAGGCGATTTTTATTCGTAATGGTGATTTTTATCGTGCTGGGGAAAAATTAGTACAAAAAGACTTAGCTAAGACTTTAACGATTATTTCCCAGAATCCCCGCAGCTTTTATCAAGGAAGCATTGCTCGCGCGATCGCGGCAGATATGGTGAAAAATTCGGGTTTAATTACCCTCAAGGATTTAAGGAGATATAAACCAAAATGGCGTACCCCTGTATGTGGTAATTTTCGCGATAACAGGGTGTGTTCTATGCCACCACCATCTTCAGGTGGTGTACATCTATTACAGATGTTAAATATTATCGGAGAAACAGATTTAAAGTCTTTAGGATGGCACCATCCTTCATCTCTACATTTGTTCGTTGAAGCAATGCGAATTGCTTTTGCAGACCGTTCGGAATATCTCGGAGACCCAGATTTTGTCAGGGTTCCACTACAAGCTCTGATTAGTCCAGAATATGCCAAATTCCGCCGCCGACAAATTAATTTATTTCGTGTTGTACCCTCCTCTCTAGTTAAACCAGTAAATTCTAAAATTCTGCAACGCTTTAGTCTTAAACCCGCGAATAAGTCTTGGCTTTCTGGTAAAAAAAATTACTTTAATTTTCCCAAAAAAGAATCTTCAGATACCAGTCATCTAACAGTCGTAGATTCAGAACGTAACGCTGTTAGTCTGACGTTTACCGTGAATCTAGGTTTTGGTGCTGGAGTAGTTGCAGAAGGTACAGGTATACTATTAAATAATGAAATGGATGATTTTGCAGCTGCACCAGGGGTTCCCAATGCATTTGGTTTAGTTGGTAATGAAGCTAATGCGATCGCACCTCTGAAAACTCCTTTATCCAGTATGACTCCTACCATCATTACCAAAGACAAACGGTTACGAATGGCTGTAGGTTCCCCTGGAGGTAGCACCATCATCACCCAAGTATTGCAAGTATTACTGAATGTATTAGAATATGATATGGATGCAGGAGCCGCCGTTTCGGTACCTCGCATTCATCATCAATGGCTTCCCGATCAATTACGGGTAGAACCCTTTGGTTTAGAAGCCCTGACATTACAAAAGTTACGTGATCGCGGACACAAAATCAAGCAAACAAGACCATGGGGTAATGCTAATACCATAGTCGTCAAATCCGATGGTTCCTTAGAAGGTGCAGCAGATCCTAGAGGTGAAGGTGAACCTAGAGGGTTTTGAGGTACTGGGAATATTGAGTGGTGAGTAGTAAATTGTGGGGGAAAAGGAAAATGGGTAAATTACAAAGAGTAAAGGAAAATAGAAATGCTCTATTTATGTTAGAGTCGATGCCCGGTATTATCCGGGGCACCTCTCCTTCAGAACCGTGCGTGCGGTAGGGTAGGCAGCCAGCGAGTTACCAGTGTTGGTACTTTTCCAACCACCCCCCTCCAAACTACGCATGACCGTTTCCGTAT
>JBCCDM010000354.1:0-6951 GCA_039030795.1 Cyanobacteria bacterium P01_A01_bin.84 | reverse complement strand
CCCAGAGCATCAGCAGCATTGCTACGAACATCGGAATCTTCATCTTTTAGAGCGGTAATTAAAGCTGGAACTGCCGCTGAGGCATCTGCTCCAATTAGCCCCAGAGCATCAGCAGCACGCCAACGAACATCGGAATCTTCATCTTTTAGAGCAGTAATTAAAGCTGGAACTGCCGCTGAGGCATCTGCTCCAATCTGCCCCAGAACATCAGCAGCATTTCTACGAACACGAGGATTTTCATCTTTTAGAGCGGTAATTAAAGCTGGAACTGCCGCTGAGGTATCTACTCCAATTAACCCCAGAGCATCAGCAGCATTGCGACGAACACGAGGATTTTCATCTTTTAGAGCAGTAATTAAAACTGGAACTGCATTTTTACCAATTTTTTCCAGAGCATAAACAGCATTAACGTAATTGAGACCATCATTATAATAGCTTTCATCGATAAGAGCTTTAATTAAAGCTGGAGCAGCTTCTTTTGCGTCTGCACCAATTTCTCCTAAAGCATAAGCAACATGTACACGAACACTGTTACTGTAGTTTTTATCTTTAAGAATAGTAATTAAAACTGGAACTACCGCTAGGGTATCTTTACCAATTACTCCCAACGCACGAGCAGCCTTACCACCAACTGAGGAATTTTCATCTTTTAGAGCTTTAACTAAAGCTGGAACTGCTAATTTTGCATCTGCGCCAATGTGCCACAGAGCATAAGCGGCATCATAACGAACATCTGAGTTTTCATTTTTAAGAGCAGTGATTAAAGCTGGAACTACATCTTTACCCATTTGTTTCAGAGCATGAACAGCACTCCAACGAACATTATAATTTTTATCTCCGAGAGCAGTAATTAAAGCTGGAACTGCCGCTGAGGCACTTGTACCAATGTACCTCAGAGCATCAGCAGCAGTTCCACGAACATCTGAGTTTTCATCTTTAAGAGCAGTAATTAAAACCGGAACAGCATCTTTACCAATATTCCCTAGAGCATGTATAGCAATAATACGAACATTTTTACTATTATCCTCTAATAATTTAGTTAAGTAAGGTAGTGCTGTTGCATTTGTATCAATTTCACTAAGTACAGCAATAGCGATAATACGAAGGTTTTCATCTTTACTCTCTAAAGCTTTGACTAGATAAGGAATAGCTTTGGAGTTACATTCTACTAGCTTTTTAAAAGCAGAAGACGAACCATTTTTTGTTTGTTGAATGTATAATCCAATATTTACTCCTATACATGGAGAAGTTGTTGTTGAGTCGTATGAAATCTGAGCTAAAGTTTTTGTATTGTTTAACACAGGCAAGCTTACAGTTCCAGCCATACTTAGAACTGTAAATATAGCGGCTCTGAACCTGAGACTTTTGTTCAACAAAACATATCGTGTAGCTATAAGAACATATTTATAATACAACTTGCATGATTATGCATATGTTATTTATTACACTATTACATCAATTTATATTTTTTAGATCGAGAACTTTATCACATCCATGCCAATAGTAGTGTGATGCCGATTATCCCGAATAAGGTAAGTTTTTTCGTCATCAAAGCAATTACACGTTTGGCTTTCTGCTACGGCTTTAGTATTGACAATGCGGGAAGGATAGCGCCCGTTCCGTCCAAGCACCTCCGTAATAATTACTCCCTAATTACTTGCAACAGCTTGTAGTTCTTTCACCTCTTTAGGTGCTTTCGGCTTTTTCTCAAACAGTTGGATTCCTGCTCCTTCTATCGTAAAGCCACCATCAGAAGCTTGTCCCAGCTTACCAGAAATAGCACCAACCCAATCTGCAAAAGCTTGTGCATTGGATTCAGCCTTGCGCCAACTTTTAGCATTAAGTAGAACCGAGAAATTTACACCATTTTGGTCAGTAATATTTACTTCTACTTTCTTATTGGGTGCTGGATTCGCTTTCGGCAGCCCACCAGTAAATTTAATTGTGACCTCGCTTTTCGCTTCCATGAAAAACCCATCATCAAAAAATCTTCTTAACTAAAATACCTCAACTAACCGTATCTTAGTCGCCTGGTATACAACTTTTATTATTTCAGTTGAAAATTAAAAGCAAAGCTATGAAACAAAAATCTACATTTGTTTCTACACCCACATACTACAGCTTCAAAACGGTATGTTGTGGTTACTTGCTGCCTCTTCGCCATAACATGGTTTAGATAACGATTCCTCCGATGGAGGTGTCAAAAGTTCTAGGGATGCGACCGCTCCACGTACTTATTCTTCTTTTACTTCTAAATCTTAAAAGTATTGATAAAAAAGGCTTCTGGGCATACTTTTTTATATAAAAACTCCTGCATTTTCTTTACACCCACCCGTTTTCAGCAACTGGGAAAGATTAGGTGGCGAAGCGGAGTGTCGGGTGCGGGCTTCTATGACTTTTGGTTTTTTTAATACGTAACATAGCCCGTACCCGATACCGCCTAATCTAGCGCAGCGGTTCTCAGTTGCGCCCCGACGCTCGGGTGAAGGCATAAACTCCTACATTGGAAAAACCCAATTATAAGAAGCACTCCCTCGATTTATTTGAGCTTCTATCTTCTCCAACTTCTGGACTGTTAATTCATCGTTTTTCTGTTTGTAAAGTCTCTTCGCTTGTCTAAGATGGTTCATCCCTGCGGCTTTATCACTGGTATTTTTAGTGACACTCCATCTCTTCAATTTGATTTCAGCCAACCTCATATGAGCAACGGCTGAATTGGGGTTACTCACCAGAATTTGTTTTATCAGTGCTTCCGCTTCTTGCGGTTTGCTCCTACTCTTACCTTTAGCGACTTTTAGCAGCTTATATTCTGCGATATTGCGTGTTTTCTGGTCTGGAGATTGTAAATTAACTATTAGTTCGTCGGTTCGTGCTTGTTGTTCTTTTGGGGATTCAAAAAACTGTCCCATCAATAACCCACTAATACAAGCGCCCAAAAATAATTTACGTAGCATGACTTATATTATTGTTTTTATTGGTATAAATCTTGGTATATCGCTTGGATAGGATTTGGGCGTAACCTTTACCTTGGCAGGAGATGAACCATCTGCTATTACTAGATAACCTTCCAAAGATGGGAGATTTTGCAGTTCTGATGGCAATACTGCGGCGGTTTCTCTAATTTGCTGACTTTTACTAGAACTGCTGCCGTTGTCTTGATAGGTTTTGGATTGAGTAACATCAATTCGCTCTTGGATTCCAATCATCTTGGAGAATTCTTCAGATGTAGCACCATCTCTAATATTGAGTATGAGTTTGGTGGCTAAACCTTGGAGGATAATTCTACTTCCCTTCTCCCCATAAATCTCTTCAATCTGGGCAGTGGTTTGGGAACCAATGAAAGCACTACCACCAAACTTACGGCTTTCTGATAGGAGTCTGGGTAAGCTTTTTAACTGACTCAAAGCTCCCAATTCATCAATCACGACAGCGGTTTTAAGTTGTCTGTGTTCGTTTGCAAGTAATCCGCGAAGCATTAATTCAAAAGCGGTTGTTACCAGTGGTTTAAAGGTTTCTGCATCGTCTTCAAATAACGATAGAAATATCCAGCGCTCGTCGTCGGTTCTACCCCAGTGACTAAAACTAAATTCTGGTGGTGCGGGACATTGGGATAATGATTGATAAAAACGCATTTGATTGGCAGATGTAGCAAGTACGCTACCTGCGGTATTACCAGATTCACCTTCAAAATACCGTCTGGATACCGTACCAGCTAAAAAATCTTTGAGTTGTTCTAATGAGAAGCTGGTTAGTACTTCCCAGACTTCTGCATTGGAATAGGTGCGGGAATATATATCAGCAATCAAATTTTTGGCAGCATCGCTAAAAAACCGTTCTTTGGGGTCATTGGGGATTAAACCAGCCGCAATGGTGTTAAACTGTGCATCTTCCGAGCAATGACTCCAGCCAATAGTCCGTTCATCTTTGGGGTTGAAAATCAAGTCACCTTCTCGGTACAGTTTCTCCATCAATTCCCCGTTTCTATCTAACACCATTACTCGCCAATCGGGACGTTGACGCAATGCGTGGAGAATTTGCAATATGGATTGACTTTTACCGGAACCGGGGGAACCAAAAAAACCGAAGGACAAGTTTTCTAAATAGTTGGGTATTACAATTCCTCCTATTTCTAGTTTAGGTGTGATGGGTTGTTGATTAAATTGTATTAGTTTGTCGGCATCTTTATGGTTCAATTGCCGTTGTAATTGTTTGGGATTAACGAGTGTAGTTCCTCGGAGGATTTTATGAGATAAACCGTTGGGGAATAATGCTAAACCTGCACCTAAAATTAAATTAATTCGCCATAATCCACCCCATCCCATAAGCGCAGTCAATGCTAGAAAGATAATTGCAATTGCTGCGGTTGTTTTAATGGGAAACTTTTCTTTTTTGGGCAACCACCAAATAGTAATTAATAGTAGAGGAAATAGCGGACCAAGAAATTTAGCTATGTTGTAGGAGATGATTCCTAATGCTAAACCTAACCCAACAATCATTATTCCTGCGGGGTTGAAAGATTCGTTTGATTTATCAAACATTCTTACCTCGTTTTATATGAAGTTAAATGTTAAATATTAGACCTGTCCCTTCTCAAATTAATGTCGTTACCTTTTCTGTGTAGAACGAGTGTAGACCGAACATCTTCTTTATCTACTTCTGTCTCTAAAACGTTGCTGTTGAAATTCACTTGGGCTTGGTTGCTGATTGATTCTATATTGTTCGCGAATTGCTTTTAATCTTTCATCCAGTGATAAGTTCGCCCAATTCTCTTGTTGTGGGGAGGAAGAAAGCGGGATATTTGATTGGTTTGGAATAGTTTTATTTTGAATTTCTTGATGTGCTTCCGATGTCGGTTCCGCTGGTATTTTTGGTGCTGGTTGTGTTGGTTCTTTATTCTCGGAGAGTTTATCAATCACAGAATTCCAATCTACCCCCATTTCTCCCATCATATGAATGCTGCTGGGAGTAATTCTTTCTGCTCCTTCCCCACCAAATGAAGATGCACCTTTTAAGTAGTAATCGGTGGAAACATAACCGAATTCTTTATCTAAATATATTTGGTTATTGTTTGGTTGTTTATTGTTGTCTAGGCTGGTTCTAAAGTTACTATTTTCTGGTTGTAAATCTGCTTGTTGTTGGAGTTGTAAATCTTCTTGATATTGAATATGTTGTTGATTTAGTAATTGTAGTGATTCTTCCTCTAATTCAACAGGTTCTTTTTCTACTTTTTCTTCTTCAGATAATCGTTGGTGAAAGGCATATCTATGACTTATATTTACTTCACCGTTTTCATATCTAAATACTTCTTCGGTGCCTGGGATGTAAATAGAACATTCTATCAAATCCTTGGATGATTCTGGATTAAAAACAGCTTCTTCTAGCTTTTCCAATTCTTCTGGTTTAATTTGGTCAATATCTATCTTTCCTTTAACATCTTGACGGAAGACAATATTGCTATCCATTTTTATTGTTAATCCCGCTTGTTTTACGCCACTATGGACGGTAAATTCATCGACAAGGCGATTCAATCTTTCTTGCTGTTGTTTATCTAAATACTGTGACATATTTAAGAACTGATTAGGTGTACAATAAATTGTTAATCAATAGACAATGCAATTCGATTTTTATTACTGCTATCTATTCAAAAAAAATGTGATATGTTAAATAACTTATTACAGAGAAAATAGATGGTTCATTTATAATCAATAATTTGATAATATTCTTCGCCCAAATTATTCAAACATTACGCACAATATGATATATCCGCTTCATCTAAGCTATGTAATAAAAAATTTGTTCATCTTTCAATACCTTTATATTTTTGTTTCTGTCTTTTTAATTCCTCTTCTTGTTGTTGATGTCTTTGAAACATTTCAAAAGCTAAATTAGGATTAGATATTAGTTTTTTAATAGGTTCCGAATCCCGTTCTGGTTTGAAGTCCACCCCGCGATATTTTTGCAGTCCATTGAATGTATAAGCGGCACCTAAATTAGTCCCGCTAAATGCTTGTTCGTCAATGCAATATGAAATCCCTTTTGATTTACCAGTACGTGTAAATCCGGCTCTAACTTCAATACCTTGTATCTGCAACCGAGCAATCATTAATGGTAATGTTGGTTTATCTAAAGTTGCTTTATTAATCGCTTGTTGTAACTTCTGTTTTATGGGCTTTTCTGGTAGTGTTTTACGCTTGCCCGATTCATATTCATATTTCTCTCTTTTATTACGTTTAACTTGTCCCGTGCTGGGTGTTTTTTGTTGTTTATCTCTGCTTTTTACCTGGAATAAACCATACTCTTTTTCTATTTCTCTCAATACCTTTTCCGAGCGTAAATAATCCCAACCATCATGCACTACTTTTCCGGTATCTAATCTAATACGACTAGCAAAAATATGAATGTGGTCATTGTCAGTATTAGAGTGTCTGTAAATTGCATATTGGTTGGAGTCAAAGCCCATCTTTTCAAGATACTTTTGAGCAATTTCTTTCCATAATTCTTTATCTATACAATCATCAGGTGCGGCGGATAAAGATACGTGATAAACTGCGCGTTCTACTTCTGGGTTTAGTTGTCTAGAAATTTTAAACTCTTTTGCCAATTCCCTAGCGTTTTGACCGAACATATTCCCGCCGATTAATGTGTCATCCGAATCCTGCTCTACATAATCTAATAAACCCCTAAACCCTCTACCTTTCTTCTGCTTCCCAATCATCAACTGAATCCTCTTCTAATTCTTCTGAATCTTCGTCACAATCTATAAGGGAGGTAAGTTGTCTTCCTACTTGTTTAACTAGGTCTAAAAGGTCTTCTAATATTTCTAAATCAACTGGCGGTTGACAACCCATTCTGATAGCAGTATTAGATGCTTTTGTTAACTGATTTAAGTTGTTCCCAATTCGGCTTAATTCTTGATAAGTTTTAAGCGATATTTTACTGATTCTTTTTGGT
>JBCCDM010000353.1:0-6958 GCA_039030795.1 Cyanobacteria bacterium P01_A01_bin.84 | reverse complement strand
CGAGTAGAAGGCATGATGTAGTGGGTGTTCATTTATATGACCCGAGAGAAGAAGAATTACCTAACATTGGTTTGATTCGAGCGGTGGATGCAGAAACAGGTCGAGTACAGTGGGTAGATACTTCTGTACAAGCAGTGCGAGAAAATTATGCAACTTGGTTTCAAGATAATCGACAATATTTTCGTTCTAGTTTCTTGAAGAGCGGTTCGGATGTGCTGTCAGATAGAAGAATCTACAGCCTTAGCGACTATTCGTAGTGGTTTTGAAAATGGCATCAACCTGTTTGATACAGCAGAATCCTATGGTGTTCCCGCAGGTTTATCTGAAGAACGCTTGGGAAAAGCCTTAGTTGGTATCCGCGATCGCGCTTATATTGTGACTAAAATGGGACGCTGGGGTAGACGTTCTGGTCAAACTGTACCAATGACTACGGTGGATATGGTTCGTCTCTGCGTTCATGCTTCTCTTTATCGTTTGCGTACTGATTATATTGATGTCATGCTTTGTCATGAAGGGAAAATTGAAAACCCTAGTATTTACCTTGAAGGTTTTGAGCTTCTAAAAGCACAGGGTTTAATTCGTCATTACGGTATATCGACTGATAAATTACAGGTATTAAAACGGTTTAATATCAATAATACTTGTAGTGTGGTTGAGGTGGAATATTCTTTGTTAAATCGAAAAGCAGAAGCTGAGTTTTTACCCTATTGTCAAGAACATAATATTGCTGTGATGGTGCGGAGTCCTTTGGGTAAGGGTTTATTATCAGGGAAATATTCATCGGATACAATATTTACTGATAATGTACGTTCTGAATGGTACATGGATGATACCAGAATACAAAAATTAGAACGTCATATGGCTAAAGTGGAACGACTTAAAAATATCCTTGAACCTGGTGAAGAAATGATTGCTGCTGCGTTACGTTTTATTACCTCCCACCCGGTACAACCAATCGCAATTCCTGGAGCAAAGTCTATAGAACAAGCGGTAATGAATGCTAAAGCTGGAGAGAAGACCCTAACGGTACAAGAAAGAGAGAATTTGCTCTCATATTTGTATGATGGTGTATCTGGATCACATCAAGCGATCGCTACTCCTGTTTCATAAAATTTTTATCAACCTTTTAAGATTTTTGATGGTTTGAATCACACTGCAATCACCCCTTAATAGAGCGGTAACAAGAATTTACAGTTCTATAGAATAAGAAATAAACGAGATTCAAAGTCCCATTTCAAAATAAGGATTTAGAACGGTATCCATAGCGACCAAGATAATTTCAGAATTCCTGCATTAATTCCTCATGCTAACTCCATCTCCTGGTAGGTGGAGTTTTTCATGAGAGTTTTCTCATCAAAGTTTCATGGACAACTCATCACTAAGGTTGAACCTATTAAGTAGAGAAACAAATACAACAATAAATAGACAAACTAAAATATAACCCAATACGGTTGTCGTTAAGCTTAAAAACTAAAAATAGCTCCTGGTTGGGTTGAGGTAACGGATAACCAACATTATCAGCCCCGAAAGTTGGGTTACGCTGTCGCTCAAACCAACCTACAATATTCTTAATTGAATCGTCGTAGAATATAACACTCTGGAACGAGAGCATAACTAATATAAAAATTGTTTTAAACTTAGAGGTAAATAAAGTAATTAAATGGTTAATCAAGACTCTAAAAATGTCAGGGTATTATTTCCAGGGATAGGGCGAATTTTACGTAGATTTTTGCCCCAACTTCGTAAACAAAAATCTTTACTTTTGACATCTTTTATTGGATTAATAACTGAAATTATTTTACATCTCTTGGAACCCTGGCCCCTAAAGTTTATTTTTGATTATGTTCTTGTTCCTGACTTTAAAAATCAAGTATCAGAATTACATTTCATAAATGGACTAACCTCATTTAATTTAGTTAGTCTTTTTACATTATCTTTAGTAATAATTGTCACATTACGGGCTGTTGCAGCTTATTTTAGCGTTTATGGAATGGCATTAGCTGCCAGTAATATTTTAACGGAAGTTAGAGCAGAACTTTACAGTCATATTCAAAATCTTTCCCTATCTTTTCATCATAAAATTAAAAGTGGGGATTTGATTACTCGCGTTACTTCAGATGTGGAAAGATTGCGAGAAACTACTGTTATGGCGTTGTTACCTTTAGTCGCTAATTCTCTGACTATTCTTGGCATGATTATAATCATGTTTTGGTTACATTGGGAACTAGCAGTTATTGCGATCGCTATATTTCCTCTATTTATTTTTGCCACTATTGGCTTAACTAAAGAAATTCGCACGGTGGTGAAATCTCGTCGTCAAAGGGAAGGTTTATTAGCCGCAGTAACGGCTGAATCTCTTGGTGCTATTAAGGTTGTCCAAGCTCTTTCCTTACAGTCCATGTTAGAAAATTCCTTTGCAAGTCAAAACCGTAAAAGTCTTATAGAAAGTGCAAAAGCACAAAAACTTTCCGCAGGTTTGGAAAGAATGGTAGAACTTTTAATCGGGGTTGCCACAGCTTTGGTATTATGGCGAGGAGTGCATTTAGTTATAGGCAATCATATTACCCCTGGAGATTTATTAGTATTTGTCAATTATTTCCGCATTGCCTTTAAACCCATGCGTTTACTAGCAAAATATGTCGGACAAATTGCCAAAGCGACTGCATCGGGCGATCGCATTCTAGATATACTCGATATAGTACCCGATATCCGCGATACTTGTTGGGCTAAGGAGGCACCGGATTTTTACGGTTCCATCGAGTTTAAAAATGTTAGTTTTAGGTACAACCCAGGTAAAAATATCTTAAAAAATATTTCCTTTGCAGTCTTACCCGGTCAGCGCGTGGCTTTTGTAGGGGCTTCTGGAGGAGGGAAATCTACTCTTACGAGTTTGTTACTGCGTCTCTACGACCCCACAACCGGAGGAATTTTCATTGATGGACATGACTTGAGGGAGTATAAATTACAATCGCTACGTCGCCAAATTAGCGTAGTTTTACAGGATAGTGTTTTATTTGCAGCAAGTGTTAGAGATAACATTGCATATGGTAACTTAAGGGTATCAGAAGGAGATATTGAAGTAGCTGCACGATTAGCGAATGCCCATAATTTTATTATGCAACTACCCCAAGGTTACGACACAATTTTAGGGGAACGGGGTGCTACACTTTCGGGAGGACAGAGACAAAGGATAGCGATCGCTCGCGCTGCGGTACGTCAATCTCCTATAATTATTTTAGATGAACCGACGACGGGTTTAGATCAAGAAAATGAACATACGGTTAATGAAGCATTAGATAGGTTAACCCAAGGATGCACCACTTTTATTGTCTCCCATAATTTGAAAGCTATTCAAAATGCAGATTTGATTGTGTATATCGAAGCTGGAGAAGTTTTAGAAAAGGGTAATCACTCTTCCTTAATGAGTTTGGGTGGTAGATATGCGGCAATGTACGCATTACAATCCGTATTAGGGAATTCCTCTCCAGGAAAATCAGATTCTTTAATTAAAAAACGGTAAGGAATGTGGATTAAGATTGCTCCTACTACCTGTAAATGCTAAAAATAAACCGTATTGTAACAACTCTGACAATTTTGTATCGCAAGTGATTTACCGAATATGATATCACTATGGCATCAAACCATATCGAATCGCGATCGCAATATAAATTTAGTGCAAACAAGAATAGTTATCGCAGATGAAAACATAATTACATCTGCATTTAATCAAATTTTAGAACTAGACACTAATTCAAAACAACTAAATATTCAAGCAAATAAAATCAGCATCTTATTCTACTCCACATCCCAAAATTAACCAGTCATTCAAGCCATGAATATGTTCCCTGAAAAGAAAGAGTTATAGTAATAATTCTCGATTAATCATACTCACGTAGTTTTAGGTGAAGACTTGATTTCTCCTAGACACCTTTGAAATTAACTACACAAGTTCGCGATCGCTTTAAGTAGATGGGCAGAAATAAATCTATCATATACATGAAGCATTCCATTTCCAAGTTTGGATTGTAGAGGTTTATAAATAACATTTACACCAGAAATCAAGATGTCAATAAAATCAAAACTACCAGTTCAAAATATTATCAACACTCTCAAACAAGATTTACCAAATCTATTTGAAAAAGATATATCCTATGATATTTATTCCCAAGATATTTATTTTCGCGATCCAGTAAATACATTTCAAGGAAAATTTAATTATCGAATAATTTTTTGGACTCTCCGGTTTCACGGAAAGCTATTCTTTACAAATATTAATTTTGACCTCCATGACGTATATCATTCTGCAGAAAATACCATCATCGCGAAATGGACAGTCATAGGAACTTTAAGAGTACCCTGGAATGCTCAAATCTTTTTTAACGGCGACTCAACTTACAAACTTAACTCTACATACTTAATATACGAACACATTGATAATTGGGACAGAAAACCAGGAGAAATTTTAAAACAGTTTTTTCAGAGAGGATGAAAAATAATAGTTTTCAGCCGTCAACAACTATGTATTCTAATTACAAATTATAAACCCGGCTTGCCTGACAACCATCCCAAGTATTAATTTAAGCATAACCTTGGGAACGGGGATACAAACTAGCTAAACTTAGATTTGTTATGAGGCTGAGAAAAATTGCGATCTACTTGTTGCCTATTTTATGGCTGACAACCCTTCTCACGAACTCTTGTACAAACTATGCAAATAAGCGATCGCCTCGTGGGGACACCCATGTATCATCGTCTATGACAAAGACTACCGTGTCATCGCTTACAAAGGTTTCTCATGCACTACACCTTTCAAAGGTATCATCAATTAAACAAAGTAGAGAAATTGCATCCTGGTTAGAAGGAAAAATGGAAACTTCTATTCCTAGTAGCAAATCCCAACCAAAGAAAGTTAGAATTACCACTTGTCGGATAAGTTTAGACCGGAGTTTAGATAAGAATTTAGATAAGAATAAAACTAATATAAAAGATAACTCTATTTTTTTATATCAAGAACAGGCAATGGTGGATAAATTATCCAAACCCTATCGTCAACGCTTTTTGCAGATATCATCATATGTTTTAGGAAATAAGTCAGGAAATAATTCGGTAAATAAAGTACCCACTACATTTTCAGTTGCTTTTAAACCTAAAAATCTTCAAAATTGGATTAATTTCTGCAATAAAAAAGCAGAACCAAAAGTTGTAAAGTACACTCAAATTGGAGAAAAAGTCTGTACCGTTACTCTACATCCTGCCGATGAGACTTACATTGGTAAAACCCCATCCAAGGGTTGTCCTGCTAAAGTCCGAGGTGCAGTACGTATAACTAATAGCATTCTCTTGCGCAGAACAGGAATGGAAACATGGGATAGAGGTTTTAATGCTGAAGGAAAGCAAGTCTGGGGTGCAAAGAACAAACCCTACTATTTTCAGAAAGTTATATAAAACTAAATCGTTATTAGAATGAAAATACGATATGAATGCTTTGACCAACAATTTAGTCATCACAGTATTAACTTTTACTTATGTATTTAGTTTAGTTGCTTTCATGAATTTATGGGTGACTAAATTTAAGTTACCTCAAGATATAAGTCGTAAAATTACTCATATTGGTGCTGGATCGATTATTATTTTCCTACCACTATATGACGATTCACATTGGTCTAAATACTTGAATGTAGCTATATTTGTTCTATGGATAATACTATTAGTGCAAAAAGCATTCTTCGCTAGTGATGATGATGAAGCACTAAAAACTATGACCCGTAATGGCGATAGAAAAGAATTACTTAAAGGACCCCTATATTTTGTAATAGTGGCTACTATCTGCGGTACTTTTTTCTACAAAACTTTTCCTGGAATTGTGGCAATGACAACCCTTGCATGGGGAGATGGAATTGCACCTATTATCGGCTCTAGCTATGGTAAAACAACATATACTATTCTCAGCAAAAAAAGCCTAGAAGGAAGTCTATCGATGCTGACATTGGGCTTTGCTGCTAGTATTTTTTTCGTTTGGCTAATTTTACCATTACAAGTCAATCTCAATCAAATTTATCAAATATTTTTACTTACATTCTTGGCAACTATTGCAGAGGCATTTAGCCCTAAAGAGTTTGACAACTTACTCATCCCGACAGTAGTGATTTCGGGCTTTTGGTTAATATCTTTCTTAACTTAATTTTACTTGATAACTTTATCAGGACTTACGCAACGAGAATTTGTCCGAAGCGACGGTCATTACGGGTAGGGTTAGCATGAGTCCTATCGGACGCGCGGAAGCGTTTGCGTAGCATAACGTAGTTAACACAGAACTCATACGATTACGTCGCAAACGTAAAGTTCTAGCGGGCACGCGGAAGCGTTAACGTCTCGGACGGGATTACGTTACTTTTACGTAAGTCCTGTTTATATCAAATAATATTTATTTATAGAATTATACAAAAAATCACAAAAAATAAGATATTAACTTAACTTAATTAATCTTTCCAGCAGACTAGTTCCTATGTAAATATAGCCTGAAATAACCACAGTTGCACTTATAATTAGTGCAATTAAGAAATTCCAATATTTAATTTTAGTTAAACCTATTGCATAGCTGATAATATCTTGAGATATAGGCATAATTATTATCATATATAAAATGCTGCGACTATTATTAATAGTATCAATAAATCTATCTAAATCTGATAAATTATTTTCACCTACAAAACGATTAACAATTTTTCTTCCTAACTTTCGCGATATCCAAAAGTTAGTACTACAACCGATGAGAGTACCAATAAAACTAAGAATAAAGCCAACTTGTTTACCAAATAAAGCTCCACCTGTAATAAATATTGAGCTACCACTTAAAGGTGCAACAATCAGGCTTAGAGCACATAAAAAAATAAACACAACTGGTGCCCAAATACCAGTTTTTTTTATAAATTCCTGAGCATTTTCTAAACCTATATTT
>JBCCDM010000352.1:0-6959 GCA_039030795.1 Cyanobacteria bacterium P01_A01_bin.84 | reverse complement strand
TAAAAGTAAAAAAGTAAAAATAACAAAAAAATATGTCTTTAGAAAGTTGTAGATTGATAATATAGCAAACTTAAAAATAAATCCAAAATAGTTAACCGAAATATACTCATTAAGGTTGGTATCTCATTTTTTTACTTATTCCTTATAATGATTTCGGGCTAAGTATACTGAGTATATTTAGTTTTTGAAACAAAGAGGTATAACTAACATGAGTAATATTATTGGTACGCCAGGTATAGATTTACTTTTTGACACTCCGGATGATGATTTTATTCAAAGCTTCTCTGGTGGAGATAATATAAATATTGCTAGTGGTAACGACACTATTGATGCAGGTAGCGGTGATGACGTAGTAGGCACAGTTGATGGTAATGATACTATTTTTGCAGGTAGCGGTGATGACCGGATAATTGCATTCAATGGTAGTAATATTGTTGACTTGGGTCGAGGTAATGACCTTGCAATCCTGTCGAGTGGTAATGATCGAGTGGAAGGTAGAGGTGGAACTGACTCAATTTTTGCTGGTTCTGGAAACGATTACCTTGATGGGGGCACCGGTAACGATAATTTAGTAGGTGAAGATGGAGATGATACCGTCCTTGGTGGGAAGGGAAATGATGTTCTCTTTGGTGATAATAATAATGCTACTGGGTCTGGAAATGATTTACTTTATGGAGGTGCTGGAGATGATAATTTAGCTGGTGGAGCAGGTGCAGATACAATGTTTGGGGAAGATGGTAAAGATATAGTTTTCGCTAGTAGTGGTGATGATTATATTGGCGGTGGTAGAGGTGATGACCAAGTATTTGGTAGTGACGGAGATGATACAGTTAAGGGCGATAATGGGGATGATATAGTTAACGGTGGTTCTGGAAACGATAAGGTTTTTGGTGGTCGTGGGAATGACACTTTGTTTGGAATAACACCTAATTCTCCTCAAGGATTAGGAGAAGGTGAAATTGATACTTTAACCGGTGGGACTGGTAAAGATAGGTTCGTTTTAGCAGGAGAGATTATAGATGGTACTAAATCTGTATTCTATGATGACGGCGATACTTCCAGTTCTGGAATCAATGATTATGGGTTAATTACCGACTTTACGAAAAAAGATATTATTCAATTAATTGGTGAAGCAGGTGACTATTTGCTCGATACTTCTCCACAGGACTTACCGTCAGGGACGGGTATATTTTTCAATGATGGTGCAAATCCAGAACTGATTGGAATTATTACAGATATTTCAGTTTCGGATTTGAGTTTAGATAATAGCAATCAGTTTCGTTTCGTTTAATTTCATTTATAGTCATTCCAATTAATTTCCGGATTGCTATTCAATAGCTTTTATTGGTCAAAGCAAGAATCAGAGATTTCACTATAAACTCTCTCCAAATAGTATCAACGATAATTGTATGTTTTTTTCTTGGAATGACTATACTTAGGTGATTTGTGAAAATAATTTTACCAATAATGAGGGCGCAAATCTTGCGCTCCTACGATATCTTGGTGGTATTATGCTACGCATAACGTCTCGGACGGAATTACGTTGCTTTTGTGTAAGTCCTAAATAAGTAAGTCGTTACAACCCAAGATTATCAATCCCGAAAGTTGAGTTACGCTATTGCTTAAGTGCAACCGTATTGTATTCTAGATTCCTAGAACAAGAGCATCTGCTGATACTGTTTTATATTTACAAGTGTGGAATCATTGTCAGTCTAAAACACACATTAATTTGCTCCTAATTATGAATCATATTGAAGGTAAGGTGGTTTTGTTGACAGGTGCTTCTGGAGGGATAGGAGAATGCATTGCAGTTTCTTTAGCAAAGGAAGCAGCAACAGTTGTTTGCGTATCTCGTTCTCAGGAAAGTTTACAGAAAGTATCTGACTTGGTTGATGCTAATGGTGGAATAGGAGTTAGTATACCTTGGGATATTAGTAAGATTGAAGAATTACCGCTTCTTATAAAGCAAGTTAAACAACTTGTTGGTGATGTTGATATCTTAATTAACAATGCTGCTATTGAAAAGTATGAATCTTTTGAGAGATACACTCAGCAAGATATAAAATCAATTCTGACAACTAATCTATTTGCAGTTATGGAATTGACCCGTTTAGTTCTACCTCAGATGATAGAACGCGATCGCGGTCATATTGTAAATATAACTTCCGGTTCTGGTAAAAAGGGAATAGCTTATAACAGCGTATATTCTGGAAGTAAGGCTGGGTTGTGGGTATGGACGGATGCATTACGTCAGGAATTAAGTAGCTCTAATATAGGAGTCTCTATCGTTTCTCCTGGGTATACCGATGCTGGAATGTATGCTAAATCTGGCTTAACTGCCCCTTCTTCGGCTAGAGTTGCACCAGTAATAGAAGTTGCGACAGCAGTATTAGATGCAATAAAATCCAGAAAAGTAGAAGTAATAATTGATGGTTTTGGTGCAAAACTATTATTTGCGATCGCGCAATTTTTCCCAGAGTTTGTCGATACTATCTATCGTAAAATTGGTATAACTGGGTTATATGAGTCTTATGTAAAATCAAAAGCAGTTAAACATAATACTTAATTTGATATTGCGGTAAATGATAAATCAATAGATACATAAGTAATTAAGTAATTAATTAAATAATTAAATCAATACTTACTTATTGAACTACAAATCTAGCACTCCATTAGACATCCCCAGAAAAAAATATAGAGACGTTAAATTTAACGTCTCTACATGGGTTTCAGATTCCACATATCTAATTTTTGGAGATATCTATTACATTAATTTTGAAAGCTTATAGAGACGTACCATGATACATCTATACGGGGATTTGAACTATAAACAAAATCATTAGAATAATGAAATACACCACTAGTCAATCACCAAATAAATCAGGGAAATAATATGAGTAATACTCATTATGATGTCATCATTATTGGTACAGGTGCAGGTGGAGGAACCCTTGCGAGAAAACTAGCACCTAGCGGTAAAAAGATTCTAATCTTGGAAAGAGGGAATTTTTTACCACAGGAAAAAGCTAATTGGGATTCTCAGGAAGTATTTCAGAAACATCGTTATCTGAATTCAGATATCTGGTACGACAAAGAGGACAAACCTTTACGTCCAGTAACGCATTACTATGTTGGTGGAAATACAAAGTTTTATGGTGCAGCATTATTCAGACTAAGGGAGAAAGACTTCCATCGTGTAGTTCATGAAGATGGAATATCTCCTGAATGGAGTTTGAAATACCCTGATTTTGCTCCCTATTATGACGAAGCAGAGAAACTATATGAAGTCCATGGGAAAAGGGGTCTAGATCCAACAGAACCAAATTGTCGAGGGGATATTTCTAGTGGAGATTATCCTTATCCCCCAATTAGTCACGAACCAACTGTACAAAAGATTAATCATGCACTCAAGAATGAAGGATTACATCCGTTTTATTTACCATTAGGTATCAAGTTAAATGAAGCAAATTCTTTCTTAAGTAACTGTATTCGTTGCGATACTTGTGATGGTTTTCCATGTTTTATCAATGCTAAGGCTGATTCTGATGTAATTGGAGTACGACCAGTACAAGGAAAGGAAAATGTCACCTTAATGACTAACGCTCATGTTTTAAAACTCCATACCAGTAGTTCTGGATTAGAAGTAAATGGAGTAGAAGTTGAAATTAATAGCCAACAACATATATTTTCTGCCAATATTGTAGTTGTTGCTGCTGGTGCAATTAATTCTGCTGTCTTATTACTCAAATCAGCTAATGATAAACATCCTCACGGATTAGCAAATAACTCCGGACTTGTAGGACGCAACTACATGGCACATAATTTTGCGGTGGTAATGAGTTTATCTGCTGAACCTAATCCCAGTATTTTTCAGAAAACTTTAGCGTTAAATGATTTTTATTGGGGTGATGAAAGCTTTCCATATCCTATGGGAAATATCCAACTATTAGGAAGTCTTAATAAAGATAGAATTATTGCTGATGCACCTTTATTTCTTCCAGGTATTGTTGGTGAATTTATTGCCAAACGTTCTTCTACTTGGTTCTTAATCACAGAAGATTTGCCAAGTTTAGATAATCGGGTGCGGGTAGAAGACAATAAAATATATCTTGACTATACAGCAAATAATCAAAATGCATTTCAGTACTTTATTAAACGTTGGATTAAAGTTTTAAAATCTATTGATAAAGACTCAAAAGCATTCCTCCCATCTCTACATATTCCCCAAAAAATGACAGTTAAAGAAGTTGGTCATCAATGCGGAACTTGTCGTTTTGGAGAAGACCCAACGACTTCTGTCCTAGATTTAAATTGCCGTACTCATGATATTCAAAATCTTTATGTAGTAGATGGTAGCTTTTTCCCTTCTAGTGCTGCCGTCAATCCATCCTTAACTATTATTGCAAACGCACTACGTGTCGGAAAACATTTGTTAGATATTATGAATTAAGGTTATTAATGTAATTTTAATTAAATCTGCATATGCACAAAAAGCTCTATCTCGTGAAACTTTGCTACGGAGAGTATCCCCGTGGCAAAATTTCACCTAGAATCACATCTCCCGGATTTAAAAACTCATATAATTTCCTTGCAAGCTGAATATCATGAGTATTAAAAACATCGATAACTAAGGCAATTGCTGCACCCGTTGCAATACTAAAAAGCATTCCGATTTTTGCAATTGGAAATCCACAACCTACTTTTTGATTTTTGTGTTGCGGATAGTCTTTTTGATTGGCTTCTGTATCAGGAATTGAAACGTTATAACCATCTAAAACCTTTACATTTCTACTACACCATAAATGCTGTTCACATACTTTTTCTTCAATACCAACTGCCACTTTGTAAAATACTTTTTCTAGTAATAACTCTGGTAATCTAATACGTGCTTGGCAGTAGCCACTTGTATTTGTTGAAGGAAGTTATACTCCTGATTCAACCAATTGTGCAATGATTCTACTAACTGCATTGTGGCAACTTTTATCAACATCTAAAACTTGAGATAAAAATGCCCACAATGTTACTATAGGGTCAAATAAACGACATCTATATTTAATTTTTAATTCACAAAATAATTTTAATTATCAGCGTCTCTGATAATAATTCTTTAAAAGGCAATCTAATACTTTTACTAAATTTATTCTTGAGAATATGCACCCTTTTTGGCACAGTACAAGTAACCATTTTTGATTCCCCCGATAACTAATTTAGTATGACTGGATACATCGAGATTTTTCTACAGGGACAAAATTGTATAATTTCTGACTCAAATTCCTCTGAGCTAACTTGCGAGTACACTCTTTAATAACGGGAACTGTTGTTATACACAAATTTTCCTTGACTAATATTCCGATGGGACATAAACCAATATCAAAATCCGGTGCTGTTTCCATTAAAAGTTGACTGATATAACCAGCTTCTAGCATACAAAAGTCTCTCGCTTTGTCTCCGTAAACGGGAGTGATTGCTGCTAGTTCTGCTATTAGGAATAATGAAAAACCAGACTTTTCATAAATTTCTTGATTACTAGCGTAAATCTGATTATCAATAACTGATTCTTGATGGAGTAAAACTAAATTATGATTTCCGGGATGGTAATAATAAACTCCTGGTTCCAATCCTTCAATGCGATTATCTTTGACGTGTAAATAAGCTTGTACCGGATAAAGACTACCAGCAGAACCGTAGCGATATTTTGGTAGTGGAGAATCCTCTAATTGCATTTGAGCTAAACTACCAATCCACTGACTAAATTGATTTAAACTAATTGGTTTGTCGAGGAATTGACGGTAACTTTGTCTTCTGAGATAAGCTTGATTTGTATTATCGTCTCGTTCAAGTTGAGGAAGTTGTATTTGTTTTCTTCCTTCATCCTTACGAATACCAAGTTGCTGTAATTTAAAATCAATTTTTTCAACAGGATTGGGGACAATATAAGCTACCAATTGTTTATTTTCAAAATCTCCGATTGCTGTCACAACCGCTTCTTGAATCAAAGGATTTTTGAGCAATACTGTTTCAATTTCCCCTAATTCAATTCGATAACCATTAACTTTTACCTGAAAATCTTCTCTTCCCAAAAATTCGATGCTACCATCTGGTAAATATCGTCCCAAATCCCCAGTTTTATATAATTTGGTAATTGGTAATTGGTTATTGGTAATTGGTAATTGGTTATTGGTAATTGGTAATTGGTTATTGGTAATTGGTAATTGGTTATTGATGAATTTTTCTGCTGTTAATTGGGGTTGATTTAAATAACATGAAGCTAATCCAATTCCACCGATATAAAGTTGTCCTGTTACCCAAATTGGACAAGGTTCCATTGCTTCGTTTAATACGTAAAATTGTTGATTAGTCAATGGATAACCGTAGGGAATACTTTTCCAATTTGGATTAATTTCTTTGATAGGATAAGCAATTGACCAAATTGATGCTTCGGTTGCTCCACCTAAACTAATTATTTCTGTATTTTCTGTATTTTCTTTATTTTCTTTATTATTAAATCTATTCCAAATTCTTTCGGGTAAATTCAAAGGTATCCAATCACCGCTCATCAATACTAATCGTAAGGAATCAGTTTTTTGTTCAACCGATTCTAAATGTTCTACTAATAATTGCATTAAAGCGGGAACGGAATTCCAAATTGTAACTCGATATTGATGTATTAAATTTGCCCAATGCTCGGGGTCTTTTGCTAAATCAGCATCGGGAATAACTAAAGTTGCTCCTGCGGCTAATGTTCCGAAAATATCATATACAGATAAGTCAAAACTTAAGGAAGATAAGGCTAAAACGGAATCTTTTTCTGTGATTCCAAAGCGTTGATTAATATCTAATATTGTATTCACCGCACCTTGATGACTAATCATTACACCCTTCGGTAATCCCGTAGAGCCGGAGGTGTAGATTGTGTATGCGATAGCAGGGGGAGCAGGGGGAGCAGGGGGAGCGGAGGG
>JBCCDM010000351.1:0-6968 GCA_039030795.1 Cyanobacteria bacterium P01_A01_bin.84 | reverse complement strand
TACGTTCCCAGGAAACGAGAACTTACTCAGATTTAGATAAAGCTATTACAGAAGCGTTTGAAACTGTTAGCTTAAACGATATTTTAAGCTGGTTTCAGCACTGTGGTTACTGTATTGCACCCAACTGAAAACCGCTATATTCCCGATGAATATGAATATATGGAACCAACCTTAATAAAAATTTTGCAAAAGAAAGTATTACCAATTTTGGGTACTTTTTAAATACAACCAGATAAAGAGCTTAAAGGGTGACAACACTGTGTAGCTGTCACTTTTGTAAGGATTTTCGGAGGGGGTTTGAGGGACGCGACCGTCCCTCAATAGGGGGTTTGGGGGAGAATCCCCCAATTCTTGATTTTCATAGTAACCTATTAATGCCCTACGAAAATTAATTGAAATTACTATAGTAACTTCAGTTCGGTTAAACCGACATTGAATCAATTGGTTTGTAAAGGTGCATCCAGCACTTTATCGATCCGTTCCCGAGCTTCTAAAATATGAGCTTTAGTATATTGATCTTTATCATCAACCTTACCATCAGCATCCTTAAGCTTATCCCGCAACTGACGTAACTTATACCAGGCTAAAGTACGAGCATCTTCAGGTACATATTGCTTGCGCAAAACCATAGAACTAAGTAAATCTATATATTGACGTTGTAAACCCCGTCGCAAACTAGAAATCTTCACATCCTTCTTGGGTTTGATGACTTCTGTCCAAATACCTGAATGTAAAGTATCGAATAACTCTGGTAAAGTCAGAGCTGTATCAGCCTCACTTTTGAGTTCAATATCTTTAAGTCGAGAAATACGATTACTCGAAAGTAAATCCCTCAATACTAAGGACTGCATAAATAGTACTAAATCGTGAATGGGATAGTCTAAACGACCAGTTTGAGGGTTGCTACCCCAATGTCGCCATCTTGAGGGTGCTAATTTATTCAATAATTCGGGAGAAAATTTCATCGCATCTTCTGCAAAAACATATTTTTGCAGGGTTTCTAATGCTTGTCTTTGCTGTTCTACTGGCACAGATTGAAAGGGTAATTTTCCCTGAGAATTACCAGGACGAACTCTGTAAAACGATTGTCCGCCGATATATTTTGTAGTGTAATAAATATGTCGGAAATAGTGACCTAGTACTGTACTAAAACGGTCTGTCACATCACTATAAGTTTCATCATTTAAACCAGAAAACTTATCTAAACGTTTCCACATCAAACGAGCATTTTGTAATTGTCCTTGAGAATAACTAAGTACATCACCACTGTTATCCCAAGCATCTGCGGTAGGGTCAAGACCGTATACATCTTCATCTGTAGCGTAGCTTAACTCTGGTTTATAAGATTGATTGGCAATTTTTGTTAACAGTGGTTTTTCGGCAATTGGAGATGCAGCTTTAATGGGAAGATACCCATATAAAATCGCCCAATCATCATATACTCCTACTTGACGAGGAAAGTAATCTCCCTGTGGGGTGCCGTGGGGTGCAATATTTGGTGGTAAATAATCCATTACAGAAGTAGTTAAACCTCTGCGACGAGTTATGTCTTTATCGTGCATTTCCTCTGGTGTTAGCAAAGTACTTCCACGAAAATTATGTCTTAAACCTAAGGTATGTCCGACTTCGTGAGCAATAATCAATCTCAAATACTGATGGGTATATTCCTTAATGCTATTCCGAGTCGGTGTTTGATTCTGCAATAAATTCAGAGCTAAAGAACCGTAAGCAAACTGATTTGCAGCTTCTATTCCATAACACAGGTCATAACGTTCGGCTAAGTTAGATAAACGACCGACTATACGCTTTATAGCAGAGAATTTGTCTGTTTGACTGCTATTTTGAGTTTGAGTATTATTTTCATTCCGCCTTAAACCATTGGCACATAGCATCCTATTTTGCATCATCGCGGTTAAAGAAGTACGTTCGGAAATTTGAATCGGCTGTACTTTCTTCCGATATTCATCTTTAAGTGCCCGTACAAAACTTGCATCTACCAAAATATCTGCATCTAAAATCTCTCCAGTTAAAGGATTGACACGAGATGGTCCCATAGCAAAATAACCATCTACTGTGTTAATCCAGCGAATAGTATTGTAACGAATATCCGCAGGATCCCAAGTCGCATTTTCTGGCATTTGACGTACTTCAATGGCGTTTTTAAATCCCACCTTTTCAAAAGCCCTATTCCACATCAGTACGCCTTCTTTAATCGCATCCCGATATTCAAAAGGTACAGCATTATCTATCCAAAAAACAATCGGTTTCTTCGGACGAGAGATAGTAGCTTGAGGATTTTGTTTTTCTAAGTTCCAGCGATTAATGTAGCGAGTAAAGAGATCCTTTTGATTAAGATTAGATAAATTTTGATAAGCAGTAATAAAATATCCTACCCTCTCATCTGCCAAACGAGGTTGGTAGCTATTGTTCGGCAATTCAGAAAGACTATAATGAACTCTTAGGGTGAAACCGCGATTATCAGCTAATGTCGCGAATTTGTTACTCCTATTATTAGCACCTCCGGGAGTACCAACAAAGTTCATAATTGATTCTATTTCTATATTCTTAGGAAAAGCCTTGGCACCCCCAAAATAAGATTGATCCGATCCTCCTCCAGAAACCCCTAAACTCGCTGATAACCCAGCTAAATCATTCAGTAAAATATCACCCAAATCTATTAAGATCGTTTTCCTTTCTGGATGAATACTTTTAATTTTGATCGTGTAGAGTACCGAATCGCTAAAAGAACGAGCAAGCGATCGCACTTGGGGATCTCCTTCACGAGTCCGGAAGTTCACATTACGAACAATAAAATGTAAATTTTTATTTACCCTACGAAAATAGAACAAAAAGTCCGATAAAGGCATTCCGCTATAAATACCCGCTTCACCAATACCCGACTCTAAAGTAGCTGTGGTGAGAAAGTTTTTATTTAGTTGTGAGGGGTCTATTTCTAAGTAAATCTTGTTTTTTTCTTTATCTTTATATAAATTAAATAAGCCTGGTATTTTTTCTGTATCTTTAGTTACTTTTTCAAAAGATTCAAACTTATCTTTTTTGGATTTGTCTTCATCTTTCTTAGGGGTATTCTTCGGTTTTTCGGGTTTACTTGATTTGTTATCTACTTTTAAAAATGGTTGTTGCGCACTTTTCTTAACATCATCTACTACCCACATAAAACGCTGAGACTTAGCCTGATTATTTTTATTTATCGTCCATACTGTCGAAACAGGTAATTGTGGTTGCTCTGATGATTTTCCTTGCTGCCCTGACAATTTCCCTGAAACTTTTTTAGCGACCTTTTGTGCAGCCCGATTATTAGCTAATGCATGAGCCACAGGTGTACCTGGGCTATTAAATGCTATACCTAGCACCGAAAAAAAACTCTGTAAACCAATAAGATATAAAGCAAATCTCTTCATTCTATATATCCCTGCCACCTATTCTCAAGTATCTAGTAACCTATGCAAACCATTACAGTTTTCTTATTCTTGGACTTGACTTTAAACACGCATGGTTGCTTAATATCAAGCAGTTAACTTTTAATACAGTTTTTATTAACTTTATTCAGCAATTTTGTACTGTTTTACTGTAGTATTTTTTCTAACGACTATCTTGGTAAAAAACAGTACGTATTATTTGTACATCAGTTAAGGAAATATGCTGGCGCTCCGAGTATAACAATTTCTACCAATAATTAGAGGTGAGAGAAGATCGGAAACCTTTTTGGCGGATATTCTTATTTGCATAGAAAACTTAAACCAGGAATCTGGGGGTAATGATGACCTAAATTGCTTGCTATCTACTGTTCCAATTAATACTAGCTTATTTATGAATAAAAGTATAAAGCCTTGAAAAATATTTAAATTGAGCTAGGTGTCACCCGTATTTTCAAGTAGCTAACTGTATAAAAATGTCATATTTTATTAAAGTTTGGAGACAACTAAGAAATTATATCCAAGGCGTAGCAGAGAAAAAAGTTATCACAAGTGAAGATAGAGTTAATAAAATAGCTTTTTCTCAAGAAAAAGTGAACCAGATAGAGAAAAATCTTCACAAGCCATCACCTAAAAAACATGAAGGATCATTAATTAAGGCGAAAAATTTTCCTCAATCAAATCAAAACGTCAGTAATAATGAAACATTTTTACTTCCAGATAATTTAAAAAACAGCTTACACGAATGGGGGCAAAATTACAGTAATATAAGCTTCAATCAAGAAGAACCTTCAATGTATCAACAGATATATGATTTATTAGGTAATGATACATTAAAGGTAGAAATCGTTTCAAAACTCATACATGAGTTAACAAACGATAATAAATTATTGTCAATACAATTGTTTGAAAGTCTCAAAGACTTTTATCAGCGTTGGTGTAGAGGAGAATTCATTGATGCACCACCCGAAAATAACTTACCCCAGCAAAAAATGCTGCAACTAAGAGAATTATATAATACTTCTATAGGGCTGCGGCAGATAGATGTACATACTGGTTTGAATGTGATGATTTTGTTGCTCGAACTGCACCGCATCGCTCAAAAACACAGGGAACTCAAGGAGAAAATTAAATTTTCTCCCTCTGGTGAACCAGACTCTAACCAAGATAACTTTTTCACATCCCAACTGCTACGAGTTATCAACTACAGCGATGCGATCGCAATTGGTAATTTTAGCAATTTAGTTGGAGAGTTTTTGTATGGGAATGATTTTAGCAGAGCTTATTTAGGAGATGCAAACCTGATCGGTGTCAATTTTACAGGTGCAAATCTTAGTAATAGTTATTTAGGGGATGCAAATCTTACAGGTGCAAATCTTAGCAATGCTGACCTCAGTTTTGCCAACTTAGGAGATGGGAATTTAAGTGGAGCTAACCTGAGCGGTGCTAATCTTGAAAACACAGACCTGAGCGGAGCCGATCTGAGTGGGGCTGACCTGAGCGGAGCTAACCTTAGTAATGCCGATTTAAGTACTGCCGATCTAAATAGTGCCAAACTTGATGGTGCTAACCTCAATCATACCAATCTTACAGGTGCAATTCTCAGAGATGCCCAACTTAATAACACCGACTTAAGTCATGCAATTTTATTTGGTGCTAATCTCAGCGATACCCTACTTGAGCAAGCAAATCTTCAATATGCTGACCTTTGTCGCACCGACTTAAGTGGAGCTAACCTCACTTATGCTAATATCAAAGGTGCAAATATCAGCGATAGCATTTTATTTTGTACTAACCTTAAAAACGCTATCCTTTTATCTACCGATCTCAGCTATGCCAAGCTTAACGGCGCTCAACTGATAGGAAGCAATTTGCAAAATGCCATTCTCATCGGTGCAGATTTAAGCGGTGTTGATTCAACTGGAGCTGTTCTCAATCAAGCGGATTTAAGTGGAGTACTCCTGAGTGAAGCGACTTTAACCCAAGCAGACCTGAGTAATGCAATTCTACTTGGTACAGACCTCACTTCCACTAAGCTCAATAAAGCAAAACTGAACGGTAGTAATCTTAGTTGTGCAATACTTAATAGTGCCGACCTGACCAAGGCAAATCTCACTTACTCTATTCTTACAGGTGCAGATTTAACTCATGCTAATCTCGAAGAAATTGTGTGGAACGAACAACAAGAATGGCAAAAAGTTAAGGGTTTAGAAAAGGCGATTAATGTACCTGTAGCGCTACAAAGGAAAATAAAAAACATCCCCGAACCATATAGCAAGTCAGGGGAATAATATTTATTCATCAACAATTATGCTGTTTGGCTATATACCTTAATAAAGGTATGCTATATTACCTATAAAGTACGCAAAATATTCTTTGAAACTCTTAAACGATGTCGCAACTAAAAAGTGCGGCATTTTTTTTTGCAAATGTATTTTAAAATACGTTTTGCTTCTATACCAGTATATCCTATGAAATTTATAGGTCAAATCTATTTATTATACATTTATATTTTTTGATGATTTTGATGATTTTAACTATTCAATGAATAAATCTTTCCAGAATATTTATTTACTGTGCCAATTTTCAAAATTAAAGTCAAAGCAGCAGTGGATAATATTTTCAGCTATCAAGACTATCTTCCTCACCACAGAAAGAGGATTTATAGGTGTTTTGACGTTTACCAAATATGTCATAACGATTTTTGCGTATATAATCATAAAAATTATCCCCCACAGATTTCATCCCAGGTAAAGTACGATAAGCATCCACAAAGATTTTCCCGAAAGGTAATAATCTGCCAATTTCTTCTGCTGCATCACTTCCTTGCCAGCGTTTTTCCGGGTCATCAGCATCAATTAAAATCATTCCCATTTCACAGGTATTAGGTGTAATGCCCCATTGAGCGAGCTTTTGCTCATCTTGCATGGGTAAATAAGTAAATAAGTTTCCTTTGTCTATATTTTCCAGAATTTGTACAAGACTGACGCATAGGTTGCAATTTCCGTCGTATATAACTTGATAGTTCATATTAATTTTTTACCAGATTAGCAGGATTGCCGATCCATCTATAAGACACTCTTGGCGGGAAGTCTCCCGCTTACACGTAGTGAAGCGGTGAGACGGCAGTTGCTTTAAGCGGGGGAACCCCGCCAACGCACTGCCTCATGAAAGCTAAGTCAGGGTTTATGTTACAATACGATATGTAGGTGTAACCCAATTAAATGCAGAAATGCAGCCTACAATAAAAAAAAGCAAAATTTTTTTGTAACTGCAAGTCCGTGGGGCACGCGGCTTAAAAGTTTCTCCTACGGAGACGCTACGCGAACGGTAAATGTCTTCATAGAAGAGTCGCCGAGAAGCTCATCACTTACCCGTAGGGAAGTGTGGGTATTTGACACTCCTCGACCTATAAGGTGCGAGGATTCTTGGTTCATCGAGTTTCCGTAACTGAACAGGACGTATCCCTTCGGGTTCGGCAGTTGCTTTACTTGGGAGAATCCCAAGACCGCACTGCACTCACCAATCCAG
>JBCCDM010000350.1:0-6976 GCA_039030795.1 Cyanobacteria bacterium P01_A01_bin.84 | reverse complement strand
TTTGCCAAGGAGAAAATATGGGAATCCTGAGTGGTTTAATGGGTAATGTATCTGAGATTAATCCCGAGAAATTAGAAAAAGAACTCGTTCCTTTGATGATAGATGGAGAAAGGGTAAATAAGGTATTTAAGTTAATCCGAGATTTGGTCGTTTTTACAAATAAAAGAATCATCTTAATTGATAAACAGGGAGTGACGGGTAGAAAAACTGAATACTTATCTATTCCATATAAATCTATTAAATACTTTAGTAAGGAAAGCGCTGGGAATTTAGATTTAGATGCTGAAATTAAAATTTGGATTTCTGGAGATGATGTACCAAGAGAATTTCAGTTTAAAAAAGATAATGCAGTAGATGAGGTGTATCAGATATTGAGTTACTACACTTTGTAGAATTAGGAATTAGGAATTAGGAAGTAAATATTTGTATTTGTGAAAATTCTTGTAGAGATGTATTAGTTGCACTAAATAGCTCTCAGCCTAAAAGGCTGGAGCTACATTTACGAAACCCAGTTTCGTGGGCTGAATTAAGCATATCTTTATAAATAAATAGTATAAGTGAAATTTCTAGTTACTTTAAAAACTACTTCGATTAAACTCTAAAAAATAATATTATTTTTTTAAATGCAAACCCTGAACAGAATATAAAACTTAATAATGAAACAGCAAAATAAAGCAAATTTACAGATAGAGAAAATTCAACACTATGAAAGTAATTTTAATTCGTTTGATGGTTTAAAACTTTATATACAGTCTTGGTTGGTAGAAAACTATAATGCAGTTATTGTTATAGTTCATGGTTACGGAGAACATAGCGATCGCTATACTCATGTTGGTAAATATCTTGCAAATGAAGGATTTTGTGTTTACACGTTTGATTTACGGGGACATGGTCAATCGGAAGGTGAAAGATGCTTTGTCCAGTCTTTTGATGATTATTTGAGAGATTTAGATATATTCATCAAAGGTATTAAAGATAAAACCGACCGATCTATTTATTTATTAGGTCATAGTATGGGTGGTGCAATATCAATACTTTTTAGCTTGGAGTATCAATCTATATTAAATGGTTTAATTCTCAGCGCTCCTATTTTACAATTTGGTAACAATATTCATCCTTTATTGCTTCCCATAACATATTTACTCGGTTATCTGACTCCTAAATTACAAACTTTAAGGTTAGACAGCAATGCTATATCCCGGGACTTAGAAGTTGTAAAATCTTATAATGATGATGCTCTGGTTTATCATGGCGGAACTAAAGCAAGAACAGCAACTGAAATTATTAGAGCAACTCGTCAAATTCGGGAGAAAATGGCAGAACTAAATTTACCTTTATTAATTATGCACGGTACTAAAGATATTTTAGCTAATCCTGAAGGTAGTAGAAGATTATTTGCTCGTTCTAATTCAAATGATAAGCTATTAAAGCTGTATGATGGGTTATATCATGAAGTTTTTAACGAACCTGAAAAAGTACAGGTTTTGGCAGATTTGACGAAGTGGTTGAAACTAGCTGTTAGCGATATTGAAACTCTTTAAAAACTATTAACTTATCAACTTTTTTCTAGTGGTTATAAAAAAGGATGGGAGCTAAAAGCTATTCAAAATAGGAATTAATTATGGGGTGGATAAAATTAAGTATTAATACGACAGATGAAGGTGTTGACTGGGTTTATACGCTGCTTCCTCAAGTAAAGTATGGGGGTGATATTCATGTTAATACTATTACGATTCCATCTTCTAAATCAGATTTACACTCAAACTCAAATTTAGATTCAAACTCAAACTCAAATTCAAACTCAAATTCAAACTCCAATTCAAACTCCAATTCAAATTCTTTACCTTGGAAATTTACTATTTCTCTATATCTAGCTAATGAGACAAATATAAATGTACGTATCGGTGAAATTGATAAATTATTATCATCACTACGTCGTACAAAAATGGCTAGTGAATTAGAGATATCTGTAGTTAATGAAATACCCACTTTAGTCAAAACACCCAATAGTTCCATTCATCACGTTGGTGAAAATTTCACTATCATCTCCCCTGAGATAGTTTATCAATCTGAAAAAGAATTATCCCCAAAAGGATCATCCCAAAAAAACGAAATAATTATCAAACTCCAACCAAGTTTAGCTTTCGGTAGTGGTTTGCATCCTGCAACAGTTTTAAGTTTGCAACTTTTAGAAAAATATATTAAACCACAAATGAGGGTACTAGATTTAGGCTCTGGTTCTGGAATATTAAGTATAGCAGCAGCAAAACTGGGAGCAAATGTTTTAGCTATAGATAATGACCCCTTAGCGGTAAAATCAACTCAGGATACCGTAAATCTCAACAAGTTAGAAACACAAATAAAAGTTTTAGAAGCAAGTCTTGGTCATGGTACGACATTAGGACACTGGATGGGAGGAGAAACTAGTACGAACATATCTAATATTATTCCAGCACAGGAAAATTTTGATTTAATTGTGGCTAATATATTTGCAAGAGTACATATATCCTTGGCTGCTGAATATTCCCAAGCTTTGTGTAAAAATAATCAAACTGGAGGTATTCTCTTAACTGCTGGTTTTACCAATGATTACGAAGAATCAGTTACATCAGCATTTACACAACAAAAATTTACAAAAATTGATACTCAGCAATTAAATGAATGGATAGCGATCGCTTATCGTCAAGGCTAAATTAACTATCAACTCTTAACTCTTAACTTTTAACTCTTATCCAAAATACGATAATCTGCACTCATAGACTGTAACATTCTCTCACGCTTCTTACGAGCGATCGCTTGTAGGTCAATATTTTTATCTGTCTCATCTACAATTTCCCCGGTGATCACTTCCAATACGTCTTCTAAAGTGACAATACCAGAGACATTTCCATATTCATCCACAACCACAACTAGATGTGCATGGGAATCCAGAAAATTTTTTAATAACTTATCAGCTCTAATAGTCTCGGGGACAAAACCTACCTTTCGGGTAAGAGTCGCAATCGTTTGACTATCTCTACCTTCTACCATGGTAGTAAGTAAGTTCTGTTTTAATGCGACTCCCATTACTTGGTCTATAGATTCATTAACTATAATAATCCGAGTATGTTGGGAGGCGATTATATCATTTTTTGCCTCTGCAAGAGTTAAATCTCCTCTCAAATAAGTCAACATAATTCTGGGTGTCATCAATTCAGATGCAGTCAGGTCGCTCAACTGAAATACCCGTTGAATCATATCGGCTTCATCTCTTTCTAAGATACCTTCTTGATGACCAATATCTGCTAAAAGCTGAATTTCTGCCTTATTAGTAGTCGGTTGTTTTTTCCCTTTAGTTATTGGTGCAGTGATATTCTCTAAAGTCCAGACCAAAGGGGTAAATAATAGGGTTAAACCTGCAACAGGTAAAGCTACTAACAAAGAAATTTTCTCTGCGTAACGTTCGCCGATAGTTTTAGGGACAATTTCTGCAAAAATGATAATTAGGAAGGTCAGTATACCAGAAAATATTCCTAACCATTGATCCCCCAATATTGAACTTGCGACGCTACCAGTAACTATACTGCCAATAATATTGAATATATTGTTGAGAATTACAATAGTGGCAATGGGACGATTCATGTTATCCCGAATCGCTAATAACGCCATTGCAGAAGGGTTTTTTGATTGTGCTAACTGCCTTACCCTCAAAGGAGAAACCGAAAATAATGCTACTTCTACCCCAGAACAAAGCGCTGAACCTGCGATCACTGTAATAACGATAAGAATAAGCTGTAGCATAGTGTTTCCCTTACTTGGGAATGTAAATTATTGTTCGACAGTTGAATTGTAAGTTAATTCTCAGGAGTGGGTAGCAACTAATACATAACTTTTCAATCAATAATCATAACAGAAGAAATCTGTAGGAAGTATCCTACCATTGATGCAAACATATTTTAATACTCTCCTACAGATATAAAATAGAATTTTTTCAATCTGTTTGGCTTTAATTCAAAAGTTAGAAATCCATGGTTGTTTGATAATACAAGGGATTGCATCTTAGATATTAAGGGTTAAATATTTTTTATTCCCTTTAACAGACAGCCATACCATAAGTCCTGATAAGTTCTCCAGACAATCATTAGAAATAAATAGATTCTAATTTGCTACTTGAGCCCCATGACTGCGGGGGTCATCTTTGCTACCCGTAGGTAACACTGGTGCGGAAAATGCGGAAACTTCTCCACTTGTTTGAGCATACGGTAAAGCTGAACCATTCGACAAGGCTTCTAAGTTACTTGCCATAATTGTCGGGGGTTGATTACCAATAGTCTGAGCGATCGCTGTACCTTTTGCGTCTAAAAATACAAAATGAGGTATGCCATCAACTTGATATTTCACCATTTCAGGCAACCATTTAGTATTATCTACATTTAACATGACAAAATTAATACTTTTGCCATACTCCTGTTTAAATTGAGCAATATCTGGTGCCATACTCTGACAAACCCCACACCACTCGGCATAAAATTCTACTAAAGACGGTTTACCATTGGTGGTAGCAACTGCAAGTGGGGTAGAACTACTATCTAACTGAGCCAAAGAGGTGGAAGTATTTTCACTTTTGATTCCTAAAAATAAGGCAACCCCTAATGCGATCGCAACCATTGCAATCAAAAAATTTCTCAAACGTTTACCCTTTGTTGATTCTGATAAATTTGGAGAAATAGATGGTGATTTTGTAGACATATAAAACTTATTAAGACTTATTAATTGCTCACATCCTCAGTTTACTCCTTCTGTTTCTTCATCAAAGTTATTCTTTCACAGAAGTTGTCGAGACTGGGAGACGAGGGGGAAAGGAAAAACAAATTAATAGAGTTTACCTAGTCTCTCATAGAGAAGCTATCATCAATTACCAATCACCAATTCCCAATTACCATGAAAAAGAGAATTACCCTTACTTTCCCCCAACGGGCTGTACAAATGCCGATTACTTATCGATTGGCAAAGGATTTTAATGTAGCTGCTAATATTATCCGCGCTCAAGTGGCTCCAAATCAAGTTGGTAAATTAGTAGTGGAGCTATCGGGTGATATTGACTGCTTGGATGAAGCAATTGAATGGATGCGATCGCAAAATATAAATGTTTCTCCCGGTTTAGGTGAGATTACCATTGATGAAGAACAATGCGTTCATTGCGGTCTGTGTACTGGAGTTTGTCCTACTAAAGCATTAACCTTACATCCGGATACCTACAAACTCACATTTGTGCGATCGCGTTGTATTGTTTGTGAACAATGTATTCCTACCTGTCCAGTACAAGCTATTTCAACTAATCTTTGATTTCAACTAATTTTTGATTTCAACTAATTTTTGAACTTATTTGCTGCTCAGAGATATAGTCTAAACCATGGGACAGGGAATATCAATTTCGCAAAACCACCTGAGAAAATTTGAGAATCTTCTCAAAAATTTGTCTCAAACTAAAAGACCCACCACTCACAGATTCATGGTTTCCTCCTCGTAGATCGAAAACATCCCCTAATATTCCACTCTCATTCACAAGTCTTTGCTCCTGGGGAGAATCGTAAATTATAAGTACTGAAGGGATACCTGTAACTTGCTCAAATAAGGTCACTCCTTCTGCATGGTCATCTCCCTCACCATAAGGGATATCAAGAATAACTTCTGGTTCATTAAATGAATCTTCTGATAAATTCATACCGTTTTGAAAACGATACAAATGAACTGGACCATCTAAATCCATGGTCGGTCCAGCTAAAATTAGCAAATCGTTACCATCTTGATATAAGTCTCTAATTCCTAACCCATGCAAATAGACAAAGTGCTTTTTGTATAGTTTTCCTTCTTCTGAAAGTAAATTCATTATTCCTGGAGCTGTATCTCCGATTTCTAATTCTAAAATTACAGCCCAACCTCTTAATACAGGTCCTCTTAAACCCAGAAATATTCTATTCCCATTGACAACTATACCTTCTATATCAAGTCCATTATCTTTACTTGGTATTGCAGCTTTAACAAATATTCCTAAATGGGGATCCTTTTCCAAAGCTTCTATTAATACATTTCCTCTATCGGTAACTTGCAATTTTGCTGCCGTTAATTGACAATTCGATTCTTGGGGATGTTGACAAGACGGGAGCAGTTCTCCATTTATTAAAGGTATTCGCCCCAGTATATAACGATTTGCTTCTGATACGACTGTTGACAATCGTTGAATATTTTCTGTTTTTGTTTTATTACTTTTAGCTTTCTTACGCTTGTAACTGTGAGAACCAACAAACCATAAATAATTATCAGTATATGCTAGCCCTTCAATATCAATTTCTTCATCTTCTGGGGCTGGTAAATTTATAAAGCTCCCTACCCGAAATTGTTTGTGTTCTGCAAATTTATCTCGCTCGATATACGAAAGTCTTTCTATTGCAGAGGTTTCATCTGAAGCTAACCACAAATTATTATCTGGTGTTAATAACAATGCCGACAAGTCTTCTCTGTATTTTTTATAACTTGGAGAGAATGAAAGTAGAACCTGATTAACTAATTTTGAAGAATACATAGCTTTAATACTAGCAAATGTATATATTAATTCTTTTTGTTACCAAAATTAGGTTTTATAGATTCTCTAATAGTCTTACAGAAGTGAGATTTGCCGTACTTGAGATATATGAATTGATTAGAATAAACATATTTATTTTTTAATTTTTATGAACAATATCAATTCAACAAACGATTATGACCATCCTGTGGTGTTTGGGTTATTACAAGCTAAGTACTCAGACAAAATTAATTGTATATTTGTCATTGCGAGTAGAGCGTAGCGTAACGTGGCAATCGCAATACTTGGAGATTGCTTCACTACCGTTCGCAATGACACAAACTATTTTGTCCACTCACTTATCTTTACGGGAATCTATCTGTCCTATTATTTTTCTCAGCTTGTTAAAAGCTAATTTTTTTCATTAGTAGTGAG
>JBCCDM010000349.1:0-7022 GCA_039030795.1 Cyanobacteria bacterium P01_A01_bin.84 | reverse complement strand
CTTATATTTTTAACCAGTTCTTTTTTGTACTTCTTCTTTATTGATTTCTAATTTAGTAATCATTTGAATAGCAGTAACTTGTTTGTTGAGCCAATCATCAAATAACTCAGAAAGTATTTTTTCGCGTAACTCCTCATCTAATTCTGGTTTGATAATTTCTTCCAGCCAAACTAAATACACTCCTTTGGGTGTTTCGATAGGCTTTAAAAGTTGGAGGGGATATGTTGAAAATATAGCTGCTGCAATTTCTGGACGAAGTTCTTGGCGATATTTTATTCCTTGATAGCCACCAGCACGACGTAATTCTGGATCTTGAATATATAAACGAGCCACTTCTGGAAAAGTTATTTCCCCTTCTTCAAGGGCATAAAACATTTCTAAAGCTAAATCTCTATCTTCAAATATGATTTCATAGGTTACAGCAGCATCATAATTTAGTCGGTTGTCATAGAAAAATTTCTCTATGTGATCTGAGAGTAAATGATTAGCTAATTTCTTGGACATGACATTGCTACGGGCTAGCTCGGAAAAATCTTCTACAGAGAGATGATTTTCTTTTAACCACATCCAAGTATCTTTAGCTGTAACCAGTTTTTTTTCTAAGCGTAATCGGTCTCCTTCTTCCTGTATCTCTTCTGTGGTGACTTCAATTTTCACTTCCTGAGCTGTTATTGCAATGATTTTTTGAATCATTGCTTTTCTGATTACATCAGCCATTTCACAAGATATTTTCAAGTTTTGAATAATGTCTGATGTGGAAATACTCAAATCTTCAAACATGATTGGTTAAAAATATTTTTTATACTGCCATACAGATATTACATACTTAATCAGTACTTAATCATTACTTAATCTATAACTCTGTATTTCCAGCTTGTAATTTCTTAAATGGATCTAAGACGTAATCAATCACGCGACGTTGACGAATAATAACTTCAGCAGTTGCAGTTTGTCCGCCTTTGATGAAAATGCGCTTGTCAACATTTTGGAGATATTGCTTATCCAAAGAAATTTCTAGCTCAAATTTCTCGATATTACCTTGGGGAGTTGTAATAGCTTTTGAGTCTGGAGAAATCCAAATTACTTTCCCTGTACTGATACCATATTCTTGGAAAGGATAGGCATCAAATTTGACTTTGACAGGCATTCCTACCTTCAAAAACCCACTATCTTGAATTGGCATTTGGGCTTTTAATATGTAATTAGTATCTTTGGGTGCAATTCGAGCAATTCTTTGACCAATTTGTACTACCTCTCCTGGCTTAGCAATAGGGAATTCAAATATTTTCCCATCAATAGGCGATCGCACTATGCGTTGCTGTTTTTGTAGTTTTAAGGATAGGATTTGACTCCTGGTTTGAGCAATCTGAGATTTTAGTCCACTTATTTGTTTCTCTATATCTTTGAGTTGTTCTTGAGTTTTGGAAATTGCTAGTTTACCTGCTTGTAATAAGCTTTGGTAACTGCTTTGCTCTTCTTGTAGTCTTAATTTTGCTTGTTTGATATCGGAGTTTAACTGGTTGACAGTTGCTTGATAACGATTTTGTTCTTCTTGTAGACGGAACTGAGCTTGTTTGGTATCAGATAAAGTTTTGTTATAGAGTCGTTTACTTTCTTGTTCTTCTTTTATAAGTTGCTCAACTTGGTTGATGGAAACAGCACCATCCTTCACAAGATCACTAAAGCGTTTGACCTGTCTAGAATCTATCTCCAGACGAGCTTGAACTGACTTTTGATCGTTTAAAATACTGCTAATCTGCTGCTTTGTCTGATTGACTGATGACTGTTTTTCTAAAATTTGCAGTTGGTAAGTATTCTGTTTTGTATCAAGATTTTGTTGTGCCTGGTTAACCTGAGACATTTTTTCCAGGGCTTGGGAGCGATTTTGTTGCTCCTGAATGGTTAAAGTTGACTGTAATTGTTTTTTTATTACTTCTAGTTGCGATCGCTGATTTAATAGCCCAGAAAGTTTCTCTTCAATCTGTCGAACCTCTGTCTTAATTACGTCGGTGTTAAGCTCTAGCAAAATCTGTCCAGTTCTGACAGTATCACCTTCTTTAACTTTCACAGCTTTGACACTACCACTGGCTTGAGAATCTATTTTTTGGGTTGCACCTTTGGGTTCTATCCTTCCTCTGGCGTTTCCTGTCTCATCTATCTTAGAGACAACTGCCCAGGGTATAGCCAAGAGAGAAAAACCTAGGAGTACATACATTAAGCCACGGGTCCAAAGTTTAGGTAAGGCATCTAATAGCTCCTCTGTAGCATAATGTATATCTTCAGTATTGTCTTCTGAGGACTCTTGAATGGAATTAGGATTAATCTTATTCTTTTCCTCAACTTGTATATAATGTTTATGCTTATCCTGTAGATCATTTTTAATGACAGATGAGTAATTGGGAGATATGTTTGGCATAATTGTGTTTCCCAGAAGATATGTGCAAAGAGTTGTGGAAATTAGATTGTCAAAATTTGGTTTCCCACGACGCTCTAACCAACCTGAGACAACTGTTGTTGATTCAGATAGTAATAATGACCTTTTTTAGCAATTAATTCGTCATGAGAACCACTCTCTACCAATAAACCGCGATCTAAAACCAAAATGAGGTCTGCATTACGGACAGTAGAAAGGCGATGGGCAATAATTATACTTGTACGTCCTTTGAGAATAGTTTTTAGATTGTTTTGAATTATACGTTCTGATTCTGTATCTAAATGACTTGTCGCTTCATCGAAGAGTAATAAGCGAGGGTCTCCCAACAAAGCCCGGGCTATAGCTATACGTTGACGTTGTCCTCCAGAAAGCATTCCTCCACCTTCACCAATTTGAGACTCGTAACCTAATGGTAATTTCTGAATAAATTCGTCAGCGCCTGCAAGTTTGGCTACTTGAACAATATCGTCTAGAGTCACTTCTGGGTGAGCAACAGAGATATTGTCACGTACTGTACCACCAAATAAGAAAGTATCTTGATCCACAACACCAACTTGAGAACGGAGCGATCGCAAAGAAATTCCATTCACATCATGACCGTCAATTAAAATTTTGCCATCTGTTGGTGGGTATAAACCTAAAATTAATTTACTAAGAGTTGTTTTTCCCGAACCACTACGTCCTACTAAGGCAACCATTTGTTCGGGTTGAATTTCAATATTAATATTTTCTAGTATATTGGTTTTACTGTCCGGGTCGTAGCGGAAAGTTACATTCTGAAAACAAATGTGACCATCAAATCTACCCATAGACTTGCGGGGTATCTTAAATAAATCTTCTTCTGGTTCGGCTTCCAATACATCGTTAATCCGCTCAGTAGAAATAATAATCTCTTGAAATGTATTCCAGAGCGTAGCAAATCTTTGGAAGGGGCTTAAAACATTACCTACGAGCATATTAAAAGCGACTAATTGACCAACTGTTAGGTCTCCCTGAATCACCTGCCAAGCTCCAAACCACATCAATGACGTACTTACAAAAGTTTGGATTACACCAGTTAACATAGAGAGACGAATACCTATTATTTTGGCATTAAAGGATTTTTTCACCAAGGTATTTAGTAACTCTTCCCAACGCCAACGCACCGACTGCTCAATTGCTAAGGAACGAACGGTACGAATTCCTGTTAGGGACTCAATCAAATATTTGTTCTCTTCTGCCCCTGCATTAAATACTTCTCTGGATATACGGCGCAAAATACTTGTACTACCCAATGCCACTATAAAAAACGGTGGTACTGTCACTAGCACAAATAATGCCATTTTCCAGCTGTAGACAAACATCAAGCTCAGATATACTACTAATGTCAGCATATCGAGCGTAATTGATAAAATTTGACCAGTCAGGAAAGCCTGAATTTTTCGATTTTCCTGGACACGGGAAATTATATCTCCAACATAACGAGACTCAAAGTAAGAAAGGGGTAATCGGAAGGTATGTTTGATAAAACCCACCAGTAGGGAAATACTGATACGGTTGGCTGTGTGGCTTAAGAGATATGACCGCACCCCATTCATGGCTATCTTGAATAAACCAAAGACGATCATCCCTAAACCAACAGCATTTAAGGTTGCGAGACTGCGCTGTACCAACACCCGATCTAGCAATAATTGGGTAAATATAGGAGTTACTAACCCAAACATTTGCATCACCACCGAGGCGATAAAAATTTCTGTAAGTACCTTGTAATGGGGCTTGACTAACTCAAAAAATTTCCAAAAACCAACATCCCCCTCTTCAGCATCTTTGAGATGGGAGGTTGGTTGTATTAATAATGCATAGCCTGTCCACCCTTCCTTAAATTCCTTAAAAGTGAGGCTGCGCGGACCAAGACCGGGATCGCAAACAATTACTCGCTTATTAGTAATCTCATACACTACTATGTAATGCTTACCTTCCCAGTGGGCGATCGCAGGTAAAGATTGCTCTGCAAATTTGTCAAAGGTCGCTTTTACAGGACGAGTTGAAAAACCCAAATTTTCTGCTGCAGTTGCAATAGCAGTTAAGGAAGCACCACTACGATTAACGTTAGTCATATCCCGGAGTTTATTAACACTAAAGCGTTTACCCCAATAACTACCAATCATTACTAGACAAGCAGCACCACAGTCAGATATACTCTGCTGGGCATAAAAAGGATATTGCCGAGTTAGTTTTCCCCACCAATGACCGGCTTTAACTTTGGGACTGGGAAAATATGGTAGTTGTTTCTGTGGTTTCTGTTGCTTTTTCCCTGGTGGACGAAAAGGAATGACGTTACTAGCAGCTTTCCCCGAAGTTTTTGATACAGAACGGAGACGAACCTTAGGTTTTTCGTTAGGTGATTTTTCCCCTAATTCACCAGTAAAATTTTCTAGCTCAGGACAATACTCCAAAGCCTTAGCTAAAGAAGAATTTTTCAGGATATAAATAACTGTAGCCTTTGTTGCCCGCCAATTACCTTCTTTCAATTCACCAGATGTATAAATAATTCCAGCATCTAGTTTTTTTCCATCACTATCAACTAGCTCTCCTTGCCTGAGCAGCCACAAATTATCATCGGGTGTTAAAGACATCTCATCTAATGTATTTAGATGATGTGACTCAAATAGTGATAAAGCATCCAAAATGCTCTGTGGAGATTGTTTGCTAAGCAATTGGAAATTTTGACGACATAACATCAGTAAATCCCAAGATTCAGCACGGGATTTTAAGCGATCGCCTAATTTCGGATAGTTTGCAATTAGACCATTTACCGCTTCTGATTTGAGATAACAAAGTTTTAAATTATTAGATGCTTTTGCTATGTAAGGCTGAAATAATTCCGATGCAAATAAGGTACATTCACCAAAGGACTCACCCGGTATAAAGCTTGCGATTAAATTATCTGCGATATCGAGTAAGCGAACCTTGCCTGCAAGTACTATATAAATTCCGCTATCTGAGATAGCAGCTTCCCAAAAACATTTTGTTACCTGCGGTTCTACTATTTCTGCCGACTTTAAGCAACTTTTTACTTCCCTCTCTGAAAGCTTTTCTCCCAATGCAACAGCAAGCAGCTTGTCTAACTCAGCTTGCGAGACAGTTGACGGCATTTCTTCTTCTCCTGATAAATATCTAATCTTTGCCTAAGACATATTTAGGGATACTGTAAGAATAAGCATTAAAATCTCTTTGCTAGACTGTAAGTAATTTACAGGCTAGATTTAGAAAATTACGCAAATTAATTTTATACGGCTCTTTAAAAATTTAGATATTCTCACACCACACAAACTTTGTATGAACCACAAAGTTGTAGAAATACAGTCAAAAATCTTAATAATTGACATTTTTTACATATAGTGGGAACTATCGTATCTATTTGCAAGTCTGTTGTTGAATCAAGGGATCGTACAGTAAGCAACCAAACAATATATCTATAGAGATCGCCAATAGCTAAAACTTGTAGTTTCTCGAACTGGTATGTCATAATTATTATCATGTTGCCGTGAGATCGGTAAACGGACGCGTTAGTATGTAGCAGCCAATTGAATAAACCAGTGGCATTGGTTTAGTATGTGCTATAGAACTTGTAATAAACCTTAGAATGTTCCTCTCAGTGCTTTGGGAGTCTGAGAGGATTTATTCTTAGGTTATCTGCAAAGAAGTTACATCACTTTTTTTGAAATATCTTGACTATTGGAATTTGGGAATTCAATAGAAAAGGTTTTTAAAAGATTATGTGAAGTAAGAGTTTTTCTAAAAATCAAACAAATAGATTTTATTGGTGTACAATTATCACAGTTATTTTATCTACTTATCACAATACTGCTTTTTTAACTACTATAGTTGTAGTTTTTGAAATTGAGAAACAAAGTTTAACTAAGAAATAACATAAATTAACAATTTAGTTTTTCCTAGAGAAAAGATGTTAAAAAGACTATCTGAAAAAACTTTACTCATTGATTTGAATTTTTACCCTGACAATAGAAGTAAGTAAACATAGACTCGGGATGAGTCTTGTTAAATCATTATGGGAAAAGAATTTAGATTTATAATAATATTACACATCGGATCAAATGAATAGACTATTTACAATCTATTCATACATATCTAATACGAGCATTTATGAAGCTATTTGTCTTTCAGACAATAACTTCATAACATTATAAATTCCGCGTAGCGGTAATAGTCTAAGTACATTCACAAATTGAACTTATTAGAAACTTTCTGGCACAGTAGATAATTCTATCTCCAGAATAAGGAAGTTTTAGACTTCCCATAACATGAATTAGTCTCCCGCCATGATACTAACTCTAAAATGTTTTAAATAATTGATGCTAGTACTTCTCAGTCACAAGAGGTACATGAATGAATTAAATCAAAACACTAGGTTTAAAGAAATACACCTCAAACCTCTGTTTTGAATCAATCCTAATTACTTATTTAGTAACATTACCTACAGTTAGTCAAGAGCTATCAGATATATATCTTAATTCTTCATTGATATTTTATGTTCCATTAATAAATTCTTTAATATTATGCTCTAAAAAATTTATTCATTTGTATT
>JBCCDM010000348.1:0-7023 GCA_039030795.1 Cyanobacteria bacterium P01_A01_bin.84 | reverse complement strand
TAATCTTGCACTTGTTTGGTGAAAAAACTTTGTGCGACCTTTATCTGGCAATACTTTCACTTTCTTTCAGCAAGCCCTATATACAAATATAAAAAATCTAAATATAAAAAATAATTAAAGACTACTAATAACTTTTTATTAATAGTCTTTAAGCAGATTTATTTTTAACAATTAAACCAATTCACATAATATAAATGAAGAGCAAAAGCTAATTTACTCTTCTGATAATACTAGTATTTTGGAAAAAAGCATCACACTTATTTTCTAAAACTACACAGATACTACTTAGTGCTTGTTGGTAGTTATCCATATCTTCTTGTTCCAAAGAAATTTTAGCAGCAGTTTGTAAATCATCGACTGCTTGCTTATGATTGCTACTAGATTTTCCAGAACCATATTGAGCTAGCTCATAACGAACAATTCCTCGCTTCAAATATACTTTTGATAATTGAGTATTGATATTCAAAGCTTTACTAAAGTCTTGAATTGCTTGCTTATACTCTTTTTCAAAATTACTACTATATTGAGCTAATTGATAGCGAATTAAACCTCTCTGATAGTATGCTTCGGCTCTATTAGAGCTAATTCCTAAAGCTTGATTGAAATCCAGAATCGCTCGCTTATAATCCTGCTGAGAATCACCGCTATATTTTGCTACTTTTGAACGGACTATACCACGTCTGATATAAGCTTCTACTTCTTGATTGTTAAGAGACAAAGCCCGATTATAGTCAGTAATTGCGAGCTTATACTTTTCGTCAGGGTCTGTACTATACTCAGCTAAAATATGGTATACATTACCACGATTAACATGAGCTTTGAATTCACCTGGGTTTATTTCGATAGCTTTAGTGTAATCTGCGATCGCTGCTTGATAATCTTTTAAGTTATAGTGAGCATTCCCGCGATTCATATAAACTTTAGCGTTACGAGAATTTTTCCCAATAGCGTTGGTAAATTTCTCTACAGCCTCTTGATAATTACGCAGCTTATAAGATGCATGACCTTGTTTGTAATAATCCTCGAAAGTAAGACTTTTATTCTTATTAACTTTTAACTGATTCAAAGTTTGCTGACTATATGAGTTTTGAGGGATAAAGGAACGACTAGTAAATTTTACCATTAAATCCAAATATCCTAAAAGACCAAAGCCAAGCAAACAGAAAACGACTGGATAAAGTCTAAGTTTTTTTTGAGATTGGTAGTAAGGAGTATTTCGCGCAGTAACCTGCTGATGAAAGCTTACTGGTTTCCATGGTATTGCTTTTTGTGTGGATGCTGGGGTCTTACCTATTCTTGGTACTCGTCCTCCCATAGGAGAAGTTATCCGATCTCTCCTGGTGGGTTTATTTCTAGCTTTGAGGTGCTCTTTCGCTGCGATCGCTTCTGGTGATGGGAAAGGATCTCGTCCTCCTAAACGCAGGGTACGCTCGCACCAAGGACATCTGTCTAAATGATTGCTGTAACGGTGTTGTGAATTAGTCCGACAAGTAACTAATGCCTCTTCAGCCTCTGCTAAAGCTAACAACCAGTGTTGAGACGAAGGACGCATCTGAGGATTGTCATGACCTTCTTCAAAACAACGAATGAAGAGTTGTTGCAATGCAGGATGGAGTATTTCCCATGGAGGTGCAATTGGAGTAGCAACATAGGGAACTTTTTTATAGCGACTGTAAGTAAAATGACCGCTAGCAATACGAGCTTCGTAAATTGGGGGTTCCCCAGCACCTTGATATATACCAGAAAATGGGTGAGTTCCTTCCATTAACAGTTGGAATATTAGAACTCCCAATCCAAACAAATCATGTTGCACGGTGCGATCGCACCGTGCAAAAGTTTTATTCTGTAATTCCGGTGGAGTAAACTCTGGTTTTCCTACCTGACACCGATAAATATTGCTATTAACTGGGTCTTGTACTTGGAATGAGTCTGTATCTACAATTGTAATTAAGGCTGCATCGCTAGCTAAGATGTTGGACTCATTAACGTCTCCAACACAGTATCCACTAGAGTGGAGAGCAGCAAAAGCCGCAGCTAAATTACGGGCAGTTCTGAGCAGGTATTGATAGCTAAATAAGGGACAGTTTTGCCTCCGGGTACGGGGATTATAAAAATCAATAACTGGTCGCATAGCCCGGATGCGTGGCATCAAAAAACCAACAATGCGATCGCTCCCGTCCGCAGCTTTCAAAATTTCCTGGGGCCAAGCGATAGAAATATGACCTAAGCTAGCTGTAGGATTTTCTGGCGGATGAGTTAGCATCACCTTCAACTTATCTGCCTTTTCATCCGTCGGCTGATGATAAATTTTTGCCACCAAATCATTTTCATTTGGTACTGCATAAACGCAAGCTTCTCCACCGCGTCCTAAGCTGACAGTGAGACCAATAGCAATATTCTTTTTGTCGGGAAGACAACGTAATACCTGCATAATAAAATTACATCTACATTTAATGCCCGATAGCCAAAATTTAAACTGTTACTACTAACTGCTAGTGCAAGAACTTATAAAGTTAAAATTCAATATAGTGCAATATTGAATATGCACGAATAAAGGCTAATTTTTTATTAATTACCTATTTATTTAAGACTACAACTAACCACTTAAGGCACCCACTATTAAAGTTAAGTCGTCATCTGTACGTTGGGTTATTTTGTCAGAACGTAAAAATTTCACCAATTGCTCTTTTGCTACTGTTTTATCTTCAGCATTGGCTACAAATTCAAATAAAGGCAGAAAAAAGGGTTCGTGAGGTGCCCCAACAGCCATATTCATTGCTAGCATCTCTAAGCCATCAGTAATAACACCTACGTTAACAATAGCTTGACGCCAGATTTTTAACTGTGCTGTATCTAGAGCTGTAGGTGATGTCAAGAAAGTTGTTTCATTAATATATTCCCCGTTATCAGGAATAGTTAGTGCTAGCAAATTTCCTTCAATATCTTTTGCTACTGCCACACCATCTCCCACTTGCGCGACAGCTGCTAACTCAGGTGTAGCAATAATAACAATTAATGTAGTAGATAAATCAGATGCTTCCCTCTTAGAAACGTAAGCTTCCTCTTCTACTGCCTTTTTAGCAGAAGATACTGCCTCTGAAAGTAGCGATCGCACTGTCGCATCATCCATAAGGGAATTACGATTAAACTCTTTGATGGATAGATTTTCCACCGCAGTTTCCACAGCAATCATCGCACCAACTTTACCTTGACTTGCAGACCCTGCACCATCAGCAACAGCAGCTACCAATATATTATCTGGCAATAACTGCCAGTGATGAGCATCCTGACACAGCTGCTTACTTTTTTGATGGCTAGTACCGCACACAGAGGCGGCTACGACCCGCCAATTAATTACCTGCTTTGAAATTTTCATATCTTGTCTTCCGACAGCTGTGTTATGCATTCAGATCGCCAGCAATACTATACTGAATTCCAACCAATAGGTGGTAGTGCCACCTGCTCATCAACTTTGGAATGAGACACCGTTGACATACTTGCTGAGAGCCATACAAACATTTCTACGAAATTTAAACCCTTTAACTTTAAAGGAGTACGTACAGCAATCTGATTTAGACGATTCATGTTAGCACTTTCTACCCCTACAGTAAAAAATGCAACTCGCTTATTTGCTTCATCATCTTGCAAACGTTGCGCAGCTTGTTCTACAACATCATCCATTTCCCCCTGTGGTTCCCCATCTGTTATCATAAATACCCAAGGACGATAGTAAGCTATACCGTTTTTTCGGTATTGAGCCTTTCGCTCTTGAATTATATCCAAAGCTTTATTAATTCCATAACCCATATTGGTTAAACCTTGGGCAGTTAAAATTGGTGGATTAAACTGATCGGCTGTGACAAAGTCTTGAACAATATTAATACTGCTATCAAATGTAATAATAGCTACTTCCACCCTTCTCGATGCTAAGGAATTTTTTATCAGTTCGTCCTTAAAACTGAGTAGCCCCTGATTCAGGGCATCGATAGGCAGACCCTGCATTGAGCCAGACGTATCCAGTAGCAGCACGCAGGGGCAACGTGGCTCTGGATTTTCAGCAAACTCAACTACTTCATCTAGTTTTAGTGTATCGAGCATAACGTTTGATGCTATGTTAAACTCCAAAGCTTTATTTTTCTTTTTCTAAAAGTATATAGTTTAAAGTTAATTAGAGAACTTAAATTTATAAGTTTAAGTTCTCTAATTAATTACTTTTCATTAAAAAAAATTAATACTGTATAAAACAAATTAAATCCTTCATAAAATTTTAACTAAAATACGACTGTTTGAAAATAAAACTAAGAGATGGCTACATAGTTTATCTAAACTTAGAGTCCATAATAATTTTGGCTCAACTATAGAATACAATAGCCGAGCAGCGGAGATTCCAAATATTTTTAAAGATTTGATGTAGAAAAGACTGAATTTAGATGAAAATAATTGAGTCATTTTCGGAAATATACTTCATTTTTGGAAAAAGTAGATTTCCATTGACAAGCATATAGACTTATTTCAATGTAATATTTGCTGCTCTTAATGAATAAAATGCGGAAAAAAATGATGTATAACTTTTAATAGCAGTACAAGTTTAAATCTGTAATTCTATATAAGGTATATAAATATGTAGAGTTTAATAAAGCTTGATACAACTAAACTGGACTTTGCTTATTTACGTAAAATTGTTGTCTATACCCGTGTGTTCTCTAAGTCTATGAATGTTTTTGGCACATTTACTAAGCTACGCCCTTTGAGCTTGCTCAGGCACTTATCTAGCTGTGCAGAAAGTGCTAGGGTGCAAGTAGAAAATGAATCTATTACGTGGTCAATTTATTTAGAAAACGGTAGTTTAGTCTACGCGTCCCACAATGTAGAACCCTTTGATAGGCTAGAGCGTCATTTACGTCGTTTAAGTTATCAAGTTCAGTCTTTAAATAGCGAGATTCGTACTCAAGCCAGATTAATGTTTGAGACTGATCTTTCTAATCAATCTACAGAACATAAAGAATATCAGGCTATTTGTTGGTTAGTGAGTCAGGGACACCTAAATGCAAATCAGGCAGCATTATTACTACAGGAAATACTCAAAGAAGTCGTAGAATCATTTTTATTAATTAAAGAAGGTAGTTATGAATTGTTTGCCGATAACAAAAATATACCAGTAATTGGCAAGCTAAATTTAGATAAATTATTAGATTGTTCTCAAGATAGAATCCAGGAATGGCGTTTGCTGGCTCCACAAATTTCTTCTCCGTTTCAGAGACCATACTTAATAATAAATACAAGTAATAATACCCAAGACAAGCTACCACAGATACAGGAAAACTTAGCGAACTGGATGAAAGGTTTTAGCTTACGACACCTTGCTGTAATAATGGGTCAAGACGAAATACAATTAGCTAGAAATTTATACCCATATATTTTCAATGGGTCAATTTTGATGCATGAGCCTGACCCACCATTTGATATATTGCCAAAAACTTTTGAAGAACATCTTGCCCAACAAATATACGATAGGGAAGTTAATAACCAGCAAATACTAGATGTTTCAACTTTACAAAATAGAGTTACACCTACAACTAATCTAATCAGACCTACAAATAAAGTACAAGCTCGAGATAATAAACCTCAAGTTGCAGAAGTTGCCCGGGGAAATAGACAAACTCCAGTTGCAGAAGCAAAAGCGAAAGGAAATGTTACAACGGCAGAACCGGCTATAAAAACTGTAAAAAAAGTATATAAAATTGTTTCAGTTGATGATAGCCCTACTTTTCTCAAAGAAATTAGTAGATTTCTAGACGATGAAAATTTTTCTGTTGTTACTATTAGTGACTCAGTAAAGGCGGTTATGTCTATTATTCGACACAAACCAGATTTAATCTTGCTCGACTTAAACATGGAAGGAATTGACGGTTATGAATTATGTAGAATAATTCGCAATAATTCAATGTTTAAGCATACCCCAATTGTAATGGTCACTGGTAGCAAGGGAATTGTAGATAAGGTGAAAGCAAGACTAGTAGGAGCATCTGGATATTTAACCAAGCCATTTACAAGAGCAGATTTACTTAAGATGGTATTTATGCATTTGACTTGATTGTTTTCCTCCCACTTATTAATCTTTAATAATTCAGTTAAAAGATATATACTGCCCATGGCAAGCTAGAATCTAAGTTCACGAGTTTTGTAGTATAAGCAAAAATTTCACGATCGTAGAATCTTAATTTAAGATATAAGTGGTAAGGATTGGCAAATATGAAAACAGTTTTAGTAGTTGATGATACTCCCTCTCAGCTGGAACTCATTAACCTTTATTTGAAAGATAGTGGTTACACTGTGATTACGGCTACAAATGCCAAAGAAGCTTTATCAAAAGCTGTTTTTAATCCGCCAGATGCCATAATAACTGATATAGTTATGCCAGAGATGAGTGGTTTTGAATTTTGTCGTCGATTAAAAAGAACTAGAGAAACTAATGAAGTACCAATTATTATTTGTAGTTCTAAAGACAAAGAAATAGACAAAATTTGGGGGATGAGACAAGGCGCGACGATGTATTTAACCAAACCTTTTTCTAAGTATGATTTAATAAATGCAGTAAAATCAGTGATTACTTAATAAATAGAAAGTGGTTTTTAGATTAATAAAATAGTTCATTTATCAAATATTTCTTTAAAGTATATTTCTCCATTTAATGAAAATATTTGAGAGAATAGAATCACACTTTTAAGAATAACTCTAATCTTTAAGGCTTTTGAAAATTCATAATTGGAGTTTAAATTTAGTTTAGATAGAATTTAATTAAATATGTAATGAAAATAATGGGCAGTACCTACCTTAAATTGAAAGGAAGGACTCGGCTAATAAATTAAGTCGAGTTCTTTTTTTGTACTTTTTCTAGAACTTTTACAGTCTTAGGATTTACGCACTCTTAACCTGAAGTTCCCCCGGAGCATATGTACTACAGAGACTTAGAAGTCTTGTCAACCTTGAATTATGGCTTTATAGGACAAAGGTATTACTGGG
>JBCCDM010000347.1:0-7031 GCA_039030795.1 Cyanobacteria bacterium P01_A01_bin.84 | reverse complement strand
GAATTACCCATACCTGAAAAATACCTACCTACAGCAAATAACAGTAGCGGTATTCGTAATAACTTATCCTTAGAAAGCGTCACCATTACCCCAGACCAACGCTTTTTGTATACTGCAACTGAAAATGCTTTAAATCAAGATGGTTCAGCTTCAGATATTGATAGTGAAAGTTTATCGCGGATTATCAAATATGATTTGACAACCGGTGAAGTTGTAGGAGAATTTGTATATCCCGTCGAGAAAGTACCCGAAGAACCCACTCCAAATGATGGTTTTCGTACCAATGGTTTGGTAGAACTATTAGCAATAGATGATGACGGTACTCTCCTTGCTTTAGAAAGAGCTTTTTCTGTTGGTAAAGGTAATACAGTTAAACTCTATGAAATTAAAACCCAGGGAGCATTAAACGTCAGTCAAGAAAACGATTTATTTAACGAAGCTGATAATGTCCCCTTTGAAATCGACCCCACTGTTACCAAACGAGAAATACTTGATGTTTCCGACTTGGGTGTCATACCCGATAACTTAGAAGGTATTACATTTGGTTCTCAACTTCCAGATGGTCGTCAAAGTTTAATTGTTGTTAGCGATAATAACTTTAACGCGACTCAAAAAACTCAGTTTCTCGCTTTTGGATTAAATTTAGATACAACCCCAGTTATTACCCCAAAAGTAGAAACACCGGAAGTTGTAGATATCAAAGATGCGCAAAATGCAATTCCCGGAGACTCAGACGACCCTGCAATTTGGGTAAATCCCAACAATCCTAGTGACAGTTTAGTAATTGGCACATTAAAAGATGGAGGTTTAGCAACCTTCAACTTAGCAGGGGAACTCAAACAAAGAATTCTTCCCAGTCAATCATCCAATCCCCTAGACCAAACTTTAGGAGAATATGGTAGCGTTCGTTATAACAACGTCGATATTATCTACGACTTCCAAGCAGCAGGATTTACACCCACCGGGACATTTACAACTGATTTAGTAGTAGTGTCAGACCGGGAGAATGATTCACTTGCATTTTTTACCATCAATCCTGAAACCGGTGAATTATTTGAATTTGCAACATCTACATATAACCCATCTGAATCTATTTTTGGCGATAATCCCACCATCTTTGGTGTTGATGATGGAGAACAGACAGCTTACGGTTTAACCACATATACCAGTCCCACCTCCGGTAAATCCTACGTCTTTGTTACCCAAGCAGATGGTAATAAAGTCGCACAAATCGAACTTATCCCTCAAGTAGGTCCTGCTGACGAACCTTTTATCGATGGTAAAATTGTCCGGATGCTGGAATTACCAGTACCCACCGGAAACCCACAAGACTCCCAAGCAGAAGGTTTAGCAGTAGATAAAGAACTTGGTATTCTCTACGTTGCGATGGAGTCGGAAGTTGGTATCCTCAAATTTGGAGCAGAACCCGATAGCGGTAATGATTTTAGTATTATTCAATCCAAATTTGATAATATTGTTACCTTCGGTGATAGTCTTGCAGATGTTGGTAACGCATTTAATGCTACAAATCAAAGTATTCCACCCTCTCCACCTTATTTTGAAGGACGCTTATCGAATGGTCTTCTGGGAGTTGAATTATTTGCTCAACAGCTAGGTTTATCTGCTTCTACACCTGCTTTTACAAACGGTAACAACTTTGCTTTAGGAGGTTCTGAATTTGGTTCTGGGAATGATAACTTTGGAGGAGAACCAAGAACTGGGGAATTAATCAACTTATATTTATCCCAAAATACTCCATCCTCAGATGATATATTTTATATTTTTGGTGGAGCAAATAACTTTTTCCCCAATTTAAATACAGATGTCACTCCCCAAGAAATCATTGCGAATATACCTGACCCCGAAAGCGTCGTCGATCTATTAAGCGGACATATCACAACTTTAGCTTCTGCTGGTGCTAAAACTTTTGTAGTTCCTAATTTAGTTCCTTTAGGTAATACCCCATTTGCTCAGTTCACTGGAACTTCCGAGCAGTTAAATACAGCTAGTATTGCGTATAATGACCTGCTTGATATTAAGCTCGATGAATTAGAAAACCAGTTAGAAAACAACGTCGATCCTGATATCGATATCGTTGAAATAGACGTTGAAAAACGATTCGACGAAATAAAAGCAGACCCCGGAGCTTTTAGGTTAACTAACGTTACAGACCCAGCATTTAACCAACAAACAGAGGAAATAGTACCTAATCCATCCGAGTTCTTTTGGTGGGATTCCTTGCATCCTAGCGCTGCTGCTTATGAATTAGTTTCAGAACTTACTATTAAGGAGTTTACACAGCAAATAGATTTACTCGAAGATGATTCTGAATCACCCCTTGTTTCGGATATCGAAGGTTTAACTATCTACTACGGTGCTGACGGTGAGGGATACCTAATTGCTTCCTCTCAAGGAGATAGCTCTTACGCAGTATTCAGTCGGGAAGGTAATAACGAATACTTGGGTAGCTTTACAATTGGGAAAAACGGGGATATTGACCAAGTTAATGAAACTGATGGTTTAGATATTATTAACGTACCATTAGGAGATGAATATCCCAATGGTTTATTAGTTGTCCAAGATGGAGCAAACGACCCCCAAGTAGTTGTACAGGATGATGAAGAATTAGAAAATGTCAGCACTAACTTCAAATTTGTTGACTTATCTGAGTTAGTGAAAGCCTTACCAGATAAAATTAAGTTAGATACTACCAGTTATAATCCTCGTTCTACAGGTTCTGATAATCCCGATAACTCTGGTAATCCACCTGTAAATAACCAAGACTTACCCAAATTAGAACTTGTTAACGGTACACTAAAATTCAGTTCCGGAACAGGTACAGTTAATCTGAAAGCACAATTAGCAGATTTTGATTCCAATACTACGGACGAAATTGGTTTCTTCATCACCAAAGACGAGATAGGTACAATTACAGATTCTGGGGGTAATACATTTACCCCAGCAGATGGAGATGAATATATCAAAGCAGCTCTAGAACAATCAAAAATACTATTTTCCAACCTCCCTAACCTTCCCAACGGTTTCAATAACCCTGGTATACGCAATCTCCCCAATTTTAGCCCTGGGGAGCAACTAGTGTTTTACAAAATAGAAAAAGGTTCTGCTGACGGAGTTGTTAACGGTAAAGTATCCACAGATCAAGTTGTATTAGGTTCTGATCCAGTAGAAATAACCGATTTAGGGAACGAAGAATTTAGTATTCAATTTAGCGATGCTTCCATTAATTTAACCCTGAAAAGTAGCGATGAAACCTTACCTATTGGTGTCAGTTCCCAGGTAGAGAATGCAGAGTTAATTGACCTATCAGATATCACAGGTCAAGTTACAGCAAACTTTAATATTTATCGCGAAGCAGCTTTCAATAACTCAGTTTATTTCTATAAACTTGATGACTCCGATGGTTTAACTGGTGGTATCAATCCTGATGAGTCAGGTTATCTCCAAGCTGCACTGGATAACGTTATTCGAGACATTATAAGTGGTGAAATTGTAGAATTCTCCAGTGAAAATCAAGGTATAACCACTGGAAATGCAATTATTGAAGGTGGATCGATTCTGGGAACAATGATTGTCGCTGATGGTAACTACGAGCAACTCGTAGACGCAGATATCAGCAATGACCCCGAAGTTTACTTCTCTTTCCTTGGTGCAAACTCAGACAAAGTTGACCATATCCATAGTATAGCTACCAATACCTTGGGATTTGAAGATTTAGTTAACGGTGGAGACAATGACTTTAATGATGTAATTATCGAATTTGATTTCAGCGTGTAAAGGGTTGTTGTTTAATGTTTTAGAGACAAATCCTTAATACTTTGTAAGGACGTTTCATGAAACGTCCTTACAGTTTTGATTTATATCAAGTCCGCTTAATTAACCTGAGTTCGGGATAAGCTGAAACCCTTATTCAATCATTGCTTGATTTAGGGATATGTCAACGTGTTTGTGTTGTTTCAGCTATTTAAAGTTAAATAAACCTTCTTAAACCGAACTGACGTTAATTAAGTTACTATAGCGCTACATTATTAGGTTAGAACATCTATAAATGCTCAAACCTAATTTATTAAGCTTACTCTGACGAGAACGCTAACGCGAATGACTTTTGACTTGCGCGTAGCGCTATATATGACCCTATTGAAAAGATGTCGGTTATCACCTACTACTCCTTTTGCTTGTTACTTATTACTCATCACTCATTACTCATTACTTAGCCCCCACAGATATGATAATTATTTAACCGTACAAGTCACTCACTCTTTAATACCAATTTAACTTCTTTCCATCATTAGCTTTACTCCCCCCTTAGGAGCAGAGGAAGTTGATCTAATTACAACTGGTAAAGGCTTTTTATCCATAGATTTAAATGAATAACAAGATAGCAAAGTTGCTAAAACCAGCTTCATTTCAAACAGAGCAAAAGCCATACCCAAACAGCGACGATTCCCACCACCAAAAGGTAAATACTCGTAGGGAGTAAACTGTCTTTCTAAAAATCTTTCTGGTTTAAATTTTTCCGGTTCTGAGTAAACTTTAGGATTACGATGAGTAAGATATATACATGGATAAAGAACTATTCCTTTCGGTACATTGTAATCTAATATCTGCATGGGAGCTTGCAAAACTCTACCAATGGAAAAGATAGCAATTGGATATATTCTTAAAGTTTCCGAGCAAACAGCATTTAAATAAGGTAATTTAATAATTTTCATCGAGTCTGTAGTTTGAATATCAACAGACTTTAATTCAGCTAAAAGCTTTTCTCGAACTTCCGGTAAATGATGAACCCAGTATAGACTCCAAGCTAATGCTGTTGCTGTATTATCAGTTCCTGCAAAAAACATGGTTACTAACTCGTCCTTGAGTTCTTCATCACTCATAGGATTCCCTTCCTCATCTCGAACAGCAAGTAACATACTAAGAATATCTTGACTTTCTGTTTCACCTTGAGCACGTCTTTCTTGAATTATCGCAAACAACAATTCATCTAACCTTTGTTTCTGATGCAGAAAATTTCCCCAGGGACTCCATTTACCTAAGTTTTTTTGCAGTACTTTAAAATATAAGAAAACTGAGTTAAAAGGTTTATTAAATATATCTGAAATTTCAGTAAAAATATCTTTCACTTGTTGATATCTTTCTCCTTCTGTAAGACCAAAAATTGTATGTAAAATTATAGTTGATGAAATTTCCTGCATTACAGGACGAGCAACAAATGTTTCTCCTGGATTTACTTTATCCATCACTTGTTGTGTAATTTTACGTATTTGCTCTCCATAGTTACGCATCCTTTCACCATGAAAGGGAGGCATTAACAGCTTACGTTGTCGTATATGTCGCTGACCATCCTGTAATATAACAGAGTTGTCTCCAGCAAGAGGTTGAACTACTTTAGAAGCTGACTCAAACAAACTAGCATCTGCTGTAAAAATCTGCTGTATAGCTTTAGGATTACTGATAACTATCCGCTCTGAGAATCCAAAGAATCGGGGAAATCTATACATATCTCCATAACGCTTTTGCATGGTCTCAAAGTAGCTTGAAGGGTTGAAGATTCCCCATAAGGTGTGAAAAAAGAATGGTTCTAGAGTTTTGGGTATTGATTTATAGTTAGAATCAGAGGAAGATTTTTTTGCTAGTGTAATCATCATCGGTTAAAAATTATCCCTAGGAATGCTTATTTTGTTCTATAAAATTTATAGATTACACTTTTAGGAACTTATGCAGTTTTAAACGTTTATTTTCTTCCTTAAATCCTTACCAAGTCTGCTATATGGATTGAAATAAGACACTTTTTACGATAAAAAATATCAATCGAATGCTTGACTTCTTCTTTCTGAAAAATTTTCTAACCTACAAACACTCTTTAATATGCAAGAAATAGACCTTGTAGAAATTTTCTATGGAAACTTTCTACAAGGACTAATGAAGAAAGCTTACTCAATCAGTCATAACAATCTGCTTGTTAGTTTTTATAATTTAGTTATGATCCAGATGACTAACTCTTAAAGTTATCCTAGCCTTATGGTTACTGGTATTAGAATCTCCTTCAATTGTAAAAATGGTGTTAGCACGACCTAAGAATGTATCATCAGCTTTGTTACGTATTTCTCCAGTTGCAGGGAAATACTTCATCTCAATACCTTTAGCTTTATTAGAAGGATTGATATCAGCACGTTCATCCTTTCCTACTGGGTCATGGTCTCGTAAGTTGACTTTAACAATCACAAAAGTTTTATCAGCAGAAAAATTTTGAGATGACTGATAATTGAAAGTAGGTTTATTGTTATTACCCTTTGTAGGACTATTAGGTTTAGCTACACCATCTAAACGAGACTGAATATAAAAGTCAGGGTGACTTCCTGTATCGAACTTACTTAAAGCTTCAGCACTAAAGACATCCAGAAGAACTGTTCGGGATTTAACTCCAGAAGCTGCTTGAGCAGTTTGTTTTTGAGCAAAAATAGCTCCATTAACGAATATACCACCCGAAGCAATTAGAAATAAAGATAATGCTTTTACAGAAATTTTCTTTCCCTTTAATTGAGTAGATACGTTTGTTAATAATTGACTTTTCATAGTTTTTTTCCTAGTTTTTATGTTTTAGAAATTAACTTGGTTGTTGATTTTGAATTTGCAGTAAATATGCTTTCATTAATTTCAATAGTTACAGGTTGATAAGACCTGTATGAAAACCTAGTAAGCGATTTACTAACTTTGACTGAACTTGATTAACTTACAGATACCAAGCACAAATTTACGCAAATGATTATATTTATTTTTTTAATTTCTGGAAGGTTATATTGTGCGATCGCAGAGCAGCGTATGCTAACGCACCATCGCTCCGCGCAACCCTTTTAGAGTGATCGGTTCAAGAAGGTCATTTCAGTTATCAGTACCTCGGTTAAGCAAGAGGCTTGAGACCATAAACTCTTGATAAATCTATTTTCATATGATTTATATTTTTTATCTTCTTATTGTTTTTTGATATAGTCCTTAAAAAGCTATGAGAT
>JBCCDM010000346.1:0-7075 GCA_039030795.1 Cyanobacteria bacterium P01_A01_bin.84 | reverse complement strand
GTAGTTTTCTTGCACCTTGACGAGTGCATTTTTGAGGCGATATTCGCGGGCGATCGCACCACTAAGCTGCATTTCGCTAGCAGCAAGATTAATGTCGGCGGGGACGAGCGCCATACCATTAATAAATTCCCGGTAAACGGGTAATGGCTTACCATCAACAATTGATTGCTGACTGCTTTGGGATAATGTATCGGGTTCTAAACCCGGGAAAGGTGTTGGTGACCCCTGCGGGTCCATGTCTACAAGTAAAACGCGGCGCTTTTTGAGTGAAAGGTGGTAGCCAAGGTTTTGAGTTAGCGTTGTTTTCGCCACCCCTCCACTCTGGTTAAATAACGCTATGATGCGGGTTTTGGTCACGAGTTATAAATTGCAGTTGTAATAAATATTGCTTGTAACAAAGCCAGATTTTACCGTTTGATGTGGTTGAATACAACTGGTGAGGGTAAGAAATTTTATTTATGGGTAAATTCGTCTACAAGTATCATCAGAACAGAAAATCGTGATAAGCAACGTTACATCAACAATACAAATGTAATTCATGACCTGAAATCCTTGTTATCTCGTTGAGTAATTTCTTAATAATAATCAAAAGAAACTGATATGCAACTGATGTGTAATCCTTACTCCATCTGTTTTTCAAGCTTAAACCAGCAAATTATTCTATTGCTACTCACGAGCGAAAAATTACTTACTCAGTTGAATGCATTAATTGAATAATTCGTAATATTACCCTTTTGGGTACCATAAACTTTTCGTAATCCAATCGACTGTAATTGATGAATTGCTTAGTACAGTTAAAAAGGTAAAAATTATGACAGTTACTACAAGCAATCAAATTAGCAAGCCAGTACTTAAAGTTGGTTCTACAGGTGAAACAGTAAAAGAATTGCAAAGGCTACTTTTAGATTACGGGATGTATATATATTTTAATAGCCATGGTCTTTGTGAATATCACGGTATAGAGGTAATTGACGGAGTATTTGGTCCTCAAACCGAAAATGCAGTAAAACTGTTTCAAAGCAAAATGTTTTTAGTGCAAGACGGCATTGTTGGTAACAAGACCTGGCGAGCACTTTTTATAGGCGCACCTGTTGATATGCCCGTATTAAGAAGAGGTAGCACCGGAGAATTCGTTAAGCAAATTCAAGAGCGTATAGCTATTGGTGGTTACTACATTGGTGCTATTGATGGGATTTTCGGTTCCCAAACAGAATTAGCTGTAAGAAATTTACAACAAAATACTGGTTTACCAGTTGACGGAATCGTTGGCAATCGCACTTGGTTTGAGATTAGTAAGATTAGGACATCTCCCTGTTAAATCGTTACGAAATTAACCCGTAATTCGTACTATCTCCAGAGGGGAGACATGGAAGGAAGCATTCAGCACGGCACAAGGAGTCAGAGTAACGTAATTCGTAATTGAACCAATGGTTAAAAGGGGGAGCATTTATCAGCAGAGTGGGACGTATCGTAAATTGGTTTCTACTAATTTAGGTACAAGCGAATCGAAAAATCTGTTGTCCCCCCGAATTACAAATTATTGATGCTGATTAAAGGTTAACTGTGGATTTACCCCAGTCAATGCATTGTAAGCTTTCTATGTTGGCAGCTTCCACAGGCAAGAAAAAGGCTGAAATTGTCAGGTTTTTGCTAGATGAGGCGCTTGAGGAAGTTGATGATTAATTAAGTAATGCAGTAATGCAGTAATCAATGCAGCAATCAACTAAATTATTCCCATTCTTGTTGAGCGACGGTTATTCTTCTTTTTCGGGAGGGAGACCTAATTCTTTGCGAAATTCTGGGCTGTATATTGCTTTTTTCCAGTTCTTGGCTTGTTTGATTTGTTCTGGGGTTATGTTTTGAGTTTGCTTGCCTGATTTTTTATCCCAGAATATTGCACAATTGAGGTTGGCATCAATGAGCTTGACACGACTGAGAGTGGCACCACTGAGGTCGGCACCACTGAGGTCGGCACCACTGAGGGTGGCACCACTGAGGTAGGCACCACTAAGGTAGGCACCACTAAGGTCAGCAGCACTGAGGTCGGCATTAAAAAGTGTGGCAATAAAGAGGTTGGCACCATTGAGCTTGGTATCAATGAGCTTAGCACCACTGAGCTTAGCAGCAAGGAGCTTGACACGACTGAGGGTGGCACTAGTGAGGTTGGCACCAGTGAGGTCGGCAGCAATAAGATTGGCAGCACTAAGCTTGGCACTAGTGAGGTTAGCACCAGTGAGCTTGGCAGTAATGAGCTTGGCATTACTGAGGTTTATGTGACTTAAATCAGCAGTAGACCAATCTATTTTTAATTTCTGGATTATTTTTGTATCAGTTAAAAAAACAATAATGTTTCTTTTTAGTTCTAAATTTTCGTCAAGTCTTCTTATAATTGATGTTGTTCTAGCCTGAATTATATTGGATAAAGGATTTTCATCTGTTAACTCATCTAAATTTTTATCAATTAATAAATCTGACATTTTATCAATATAATTTTGTAATGCTTCCTCCTCACCTATTAGTTTTGCTTTTTTTGCTTCTTCCTTAGCTGTTTGTTCTGCTCTTTCTCGTTCGTTTTTTTGAAATTCATTAGTTAAACGTATAGCTAAAATAGGAATACTAATAGCACCAATAGAACCAGTTAATCCTATAAGTAATCCTATCCAATCCCAAAGTGACTTGGCAGGTTGTATTTGCTCAGTTTTCTTTTTTAATTTAATGGTTTTTCCATTATTGAAGTTTAATACCTCTTCTTCGGCTATTGTTATAATCTTTTCTTTTCCAAAACCAATCCAATCAACTTTATATAAATGAGGTAATGAAACACCAAATATTGCTAGTCCAAAAATTGTAGGTATTAAGATTTTTTGATTAGGTTTCAAAGAGTCCCATTTAGTTTTAAAAGATTTTCCCCATTTAGTTATTACTGTTCTCATTAAATACGGGTAACTAGCAGCAAGCTTTATAAAAGCCCATAAACTCTATGTAGTAAAGGTAACTGAGACACATAATAAAACCTATCAGCTTCTACGTTAGCGTAAATGTATCTTGTCATGAGCGTGTGGCGGATTGCTGGTTCAGCTAGAGAGTTGGCATTTCATGACAGCATTTATATTGTATTAACCCAATGTCTGTAGTTGCTTCTTTTCGGTCGCGATCGCGCTAAAGAACGACGCTTTTTGTATCACGTCAAAGGTAAAATTAAATAGCTACTTGGTACGGGATTATTTTTTAAATGAACCAAAGTTATAAACTCTCTGGTTGTCTTGTGGTTACAGAGACAGATGAAGGGAATACTGTTAGGGACAAACAAATTCAGCGCGATCGCAGGTTTTTTGAAAAGAACTTAATTGCGGACTATTACATTCGCGACCCATACCCTCATGAAGTAGGGGATATTAAAAGCATTGCGACGGATAAAAACGAGAATGGCAGAGCGAGAGTTAAGGTTTTCCGTACCGACAAAGATGGCGTCAGAGCTAAGGTTTTGATATACGAGAAAGACCGCTGCAAAAACAAGACAAAACCTAAAGGATTCGGCTAAACCGCTTGACCATAAATTGTGTGCCAGTTTAATTATGTATTATCGTAGTACGCAGAAAAGTAAGGGAAAAGTAAGAAAAGGTACTGTCACATCATTTAGCTTGAATTTTATGTAATGTATGATGTTAAAACTTTTTAGGTTTTATTATTAAACCGTTGCTTCGCAACACTAGTGCTAAGTCTTTCTTGAATAATTGCTGAAAATATTGCTGTACAAGTATTTTGCTTATTTGTAGTATATCGTACCTATTTTGCGATAACAGGAGTTTCGTTTTTTTCGTAATGTTTGAATTCTAAGTACAATGTAATATTTAAAACTTATATACGGGTTTAAGAAGCACAACCAACAAACTGCTCCTTTGCAACTCATCCATAATACAGTAGATTTGTCAACTTTTTTTATGACAGTTATTAAAGGTATTAATTAGTACTTTACCATATGTTGTGATTTCGTAAACTTATTTTAGCTGGCTAAGTGCTGGTTGTTTTATAAATAACGGATGTTTCTGTATATGTAACATCCAGAAAGTTAGCGAATATATTGCCCGAATTAACGCAATTCTGTTGTATTAGAGAGGCTTTGAGCGAAAATGAATATTATCAAAAAAGCTGCAAAGGTAGCTATTGGTTCTAGTTTATTCGTAAGCAGCATTATCTTAAATTTACAATCACCTGCGATAGCTGAAACAGTTAATAATAAATTAGGAGATATAAATAAAGAAGACCGTGAAGCTTACTGTGCTTCTAAGATGGAAAAAACTAAAGGTGAAATAGTGGCAGTTCTAGCTGATACTCATGTCCTTTGCAAAGTTAAAATTTCTTTCAAAGCTTATTCCGAGGAAGAAGCCCAAGCAATTGCGAAAGCCTCCGCAGAAAGAGAAGGAATTGGGGGGAGCCTAGAATTGTCTGCTAAAGAGAAGAACGGTTGGGAAGCCGTTTATACAAATCAACAAAATTCATATCATTTAAACGAGTGGTGCAGACAAAAATATGCCCTTCGTTTTTACGTTTTTAATCCTATTGACAACAATGGAAGAATTTTTGTAGGCGATGGCGGTCATTCTTGCTATAAAACAGAGTATAAATAGTTAAACCATCGCTTAACTTAATACAACACATTAACATTCAACAGAGTTCACTTTTTAAGTCGTTTCTGTTGAAATAAATCCCGCTATCAAACTTGATAGCGGGAAAACATATAAACTAATATTGGTTTTATCATTTTCACAGTTATAACCAACACTGTGCAGTCTGGGTTTTACAGCATCAGACGCAAATTACACTACAAAAACTTGCTACTTTAAAAGCACGCATTTAAGTAAAAAATCTGAATACTATTTATGGAAATATTCATAAGTTATGGGTATTTTCTATACCTTAAAATCAATCATGTAATTTCTGCTATTACAGCTTTATTTTACTTTTTATTTACTTTTAACTTGATTTTGAAACAGAAATTATCTGGAAGTGAATTTCACCCGGATGTTAATATTACAGCTTTAGCTTATTTTTTGCTTAAATAAATTTCAGCGTCCGGCATCGCCTATTGCTAGAGAAATTGGCAAAAAGTTAGTCAAATTTTGTAGCTTCAGCTAGTCGCTATCCGAAGTTAATTTTAGACATAAAGTATAAATTTGTCATTGCGATACAATTATGTTCAAAATACGTCTAATTAGTTTTTTTTACGCCCAGAGATTATTATCAGGTTTAGTCATAATGTTTTCACGTTTGTAATTGACCTGAAGTAGCTCATCAGTATACTAAAAAATAATGCACACAACTGTATCTTGGTTGCTTAGTATATAGCTTTTATTATTTTTAGTTGGAAAGTTAAAAGGAAAACTTTTCGTAAAAAATCTATAATTGCTTCTAAACCTGTATACTACGGCTTCAAGGCGGAACGTTGTAGTTACTTGTAGATATGCTGCACGCTCTACTTATTATAAGGTTTTTGCTGGATGAAGCACTGGAAGAAGTAGATGAGTAAGTAATGTAGTAATGCAGTAATGCAGTATTAGCTGCAAAATAGATTAATTCTTCTCTACTATTTGCATGGGGAAATAAAACATAAAAAAGTTACTGGCATTTTTTTAAACAAAGATTTCCGAGAGATTGTTTGTAAACGTACTAGCTAATTGAAAACTGACAACTGCCAATACATCTGAACCTTTGATAATTTCTGCACCATTTTGTGTATCTGCGAAGCTAAGTAATGCAGTATCAAAAGAAACGTCAAATTTGGTTTGACCGAGTTGAAAGTTATTGATAGTGTCGAAACCTGCACCTTCTTCAAGGAAAACTACATCCTGACCGCCACCAAGCCAAATCGTATCACTTCCCGCACCACCGAAAATACTATCATTCCCAGAACCAGTAGTAATAGTGTCGTTTCCATCACCATCTAAATTACCAAAGGGAGTGTCGCCATAAATAACATTGTCACCTTCACCAGCAAAAAATACATCGTCTCCTAATCCGCCAAACAAGGAGTCATCATCAGAACCACTGTAAATGGTATCGTTTCCCGTACCACCAAAAATTGTGTTTTCTCCTTCTCCACCACTTAAAAAATCGTTACCACCCGTTCCGAATATTGTATCTTTTGAGGAACCACCATAAATAGTGTCAGCTTTTCCACCAAATTCAGATGAAAATTCTGGATCTCCTCGAAGGACGTTCTCACCTTCGCCGCCATATATATTATCAGAATCAAACGTACCAGTAATATTATCGTTGCCATTTGTTCCAAAAAAGTCAGCCATACCATATGCTCCTTTGTTAAAACTATTACAAAAAATATATAGCGAATTTCCTTTGAGTACAATACTATGGCGCTCGCATAAACTTTATTAGTAAGTTAAATAAAATTCGTTAACAAGTTTATTTTTATGTTTTTTAAAACTTTAACTCGGCTCCGAAACAGAAATTACCTGGAAGTTAATCGTACCTAAATGGGAGTACCAAGAAAGCTTAGTTGTTTGATTGGTAATAGCAGAGTGCATTTCATAATAACCATTATCCTGTGGCTTATCATTAATCACCGCCTTTGGCACCACCTGCCGGAATAAAGGAGTGTCGGCACACTTACCAACGATTCTCTACATCTGTACGCTCCATTCAATGCTATTATGAAATTCTGACTGCAAAGAATCGGTTTGTCCGTCGTAGAATGTCCCCATTTTTTATATTTTTATTTCACATAACTTACTTAGTATTATCTGAGTTTGAAACAATAAGTGCTAAAAAGTTGACTTGAAAGAAGATTTTTTCTAATTTTATTCTTAACGCATCATTAAAAAGCTATGCTTCAACCCGATTCATCTACCTTAAAAGCTCGAAATACATTACTAACTATGTTTGTGGTGCTTTGTATCTTGGATGCAACGCTAGTCGCAATCGCACGGGATAAGTGGGCAATTGGACGTATTTTACTAACCATCGTAGTTATGTACTTTGTTTTGCAAGGTCGTAGATGGGCGATGCTGAACCGGCTCTATCCGGGGGAGTATGAACCGGGCGCACCCGGTTATCGGCT
>JBCCDM010000345.1:0-7096 GCA_039030795.1 Cyanobacteria bacterium P01_A01_bin.84 | reverse complement strand
GGATAACTAACAATAAACAAAATTGTTTGTATTAGAGACAGTTTTATTATCATCATATTAGATAAGGTAATGACAAATATAAAAGATAGATTTGATAGCAAACAGTTAGCAGTTCTCATAACATGTCATAATAGATGCGATACTACCTTAGCCTGTCTTAAAGCTCTCTACCAGCAGGGTTTAACTATTGATGTATTTTTAGTGGATGATGGTAGCTCTGATGGTACTACTAAAGCTATTAATAATCACTATCCAGATGTTAATGTAATGAAAGGAAATGGTAACTTGTATTGGGCTGGAGGAATGCGTCTAGCATTTTCTGAAGCTATGAAGCACAACTATAGTTACTACCTATGGCTCAATGATGACACTTTACTTGAACCACAGGCTCTTGATGATTTATTAGATATTTACCAAGATCTGGCAAAATCTGGTCATGCTAACTCAATAGTTGTTGGCTCAACAAAAGATGCAGATACGGGAAAGCCTACTTACGGTGGTGCGGTGCAGTCGAAACTTTGGTATACCAAAAAATTTGAATTTGTTGAGCCAGGTCAAACTTCCCAAAAATGCGATACATTCTTTGGTAATTGCGTACTAATTCCTAATTTAGTGGCTGCAAAGGTAGGTAATATAGATGATGTTTTCATTCATACGATGGGAGATATAGACTACGGACTCAGAGCTCGAAAACTAGGCTGTTCAGTCTGGGCAGCACCAGGATTTGTGGGTACTTGTTCTAGAAACTCTATTAGTGGCAGTTGGGCGGATACCAATCTTTCTCTTTATAAACGCTTGAGAAAGGTATTTGGACTTAAAGGTTTTCCTTTCGTAGCTTGGACTGTGTTTTGCAGAAGACACTCTGGATCTTTTTGGTTTATTTACTGGTTTATGCCTTACTTACGCTCTGTTATTGGTTACAAAGATTTGAGTAAGTCTCCTTCTTTCAGTAAAAGAGTTAAACTTGACTGATAGACACAAGTGTCTCAAACCTTTATTATGTATAAGTTTTACTTTTAAGGCTCAAAACTTATATTTTGGCAATCGCATCTTCATCAAGCTATTGATGTTACGTGATTTGATAGTGGCAATTGTACAGGGTCATTTCATTCTAAAATTTTCTCACGATTTTTCTGGCTTTCACAGATAAAAAAATTGACGATATAAAGTCCGAAAAAGCGTATTGCCGTTAATACACAAAATGGCACGATAGAGAATGAAATAGCCCTGGGCAATTGTACGAATTTTCAAGGGATTCATAGAGATGTGTCCATCAGCCAGGAGTTAAACAAGAAACTCTTTAAAGTAGTAAATTTCTGAAATAAATTGTTTTTGAAAAAACAAAACTTCCTAGAGTAACAGCAGTAAATTTAGCAGATGTATAATAATTGGTTAAACCAAAGTTTATATTAAGAAAAAATAAATAAATTAGGATTTATGCATTGGCAAAAAAACTGATATGTAACCTAAAGAAGTACAAATAATGCTCAAGTCATCTAAAAAATATTCACAGATAACTTTTTTTAAATAAATTTCTTGGTACTTTACACCAAATGTTCAATAATCACTATTTATCGTTACCAAAAAAAACTATAGTTCTCTATTTTTGAGTATAAGAGAATACTAAAAATAACTGAATTTTGTGAATTGCAAACTTTCTCCATCTGGAAATCATGATATAAATTTTGAAAGTAATGACTCAATACTAGTACAATTACTGATGACAATCAATTATTTCCTCTGCTTTTAAAAAATGTATTTATGAATATACCTTCTTATTATTTACTTGGGATACGAATCAATCCTTTAGACATTCTCGGGCTAAATGCTCTAGTTAGAGAAATGATCGACTCAAATAAGCATGGCATTATTGCTAGTCGAAACCTGCACAGTATCTATATTTATCATCATGACGCCAAGATGCAGACCTTCAGCACGCGAGCACAATATATGCGAATTGATAGCATGCCGATAGTTCTGTTAGGTAAATTACTGGGCTATCCTTTGCGCCGAAAACACCGCGTCACTTACGTAGACTGGATATATCCTTTAATGGCAGAAGCCACAAAGCAGAATTGGCGTATATTTTACTTAGGTTCTAAACCTGATGTCGTTGAGTACGGAGCAAGTGTACTGCGCCGAAAATTTCCTGGATTACAAATGGAGACTGCCGATGGTTACTTTGACGTAACTGCTGGCAGTGTTGAGAATCGCAAAATCATAGAAAAGATTAATTCTTACCAACCAGATGTACTAATGGTAGGAATGGGTATGCCTCGTCAGGAACACTGGATTTTAGACAATTTGGAATCTATTAATGCCAACGTAATTCTAACTTGTGGCGCATGTATTGACTATATAGCTGGAGCAATTCCTACCCCTCCTCGTTGGATGGGAAAGGTGGGTTTGGAATGGTCATATCGCTTGTGGACTGAACCGAAGAGACTATGGCAGCGTTACCTTATAGAACCTTGGTTTGTAGCCAAACTATTTTTAAAGGATATCTGGGCTTATTTTAGACCGCAAAAAAAAAGTATTTTCTTGGATAAATTTAATCCTGAAGAGAAATTAAAATCAAAAATCAAAAATTGAGGTGACTAATAATTAATGAACACCTTATTGATCAAGATTTAGTAAAATTAAAAACTTAAGAGACTCTTTATAAATAAAATCTTAAGACAAGTGTAACATCTTGTTTTCTTGAGTTACGGCTAATAGCAAATTGAAAGACTGATTTGAAAAAAATACCCGCCTGATCCAACCTGCACAAGCATTTGATTTTTATTTAACAAACAGTCTTTGATACTTGATACATTACAAATTACTTTAACGACACCATACTTAAATCTGTCAAGACAATCGTACAAAAATTATAAAATGCCTATCTAATAAATGAGTTTCATTTTTAAGATTTTATGAACTAACAGTTGAATCATTTGTTATATATAAGTTTTAGAATTATATGCGATTACCATGTTTAGTCTGTAAGTTATTTAACTAAAAAAATAAATAGAAAAAATATAGAACAAGTATGCGTTTATTAATCACTTCTAATTTAGATTCCGATGAACCTTTTGGCAGTTTTACAAGACCTTTCTATCTGGGAAAATATCTCACTCAACATTTTGAGGTATGTCAGCTTGGACTAAATTGTTCGGCAATAGATTATGCTCCTTCTGTGTCTGTAGGGTCAAGAAGTTTTCTCTCCTATATTCAGGCAATCCAGACATGTATAGATGATTTTGAGCCAGATATTATCTATGCTCAACAAAATTTAGCGGGAATAGCGTCTCTATTTGCATTAATACTCGAAAGACAAAAAAAATGCTCTTTGGTGTTTGACTTCCATTCTGTGCCTGCTTTTGAACACTGGACTCTTTTGCCTTATGTTCCTAATCGAGCTAAACAATTAGCGCAATTTTTGAAAGCATATATTGCACAAGGCTCTCTAATTTTAGCTAATCAACCAATCGTTATTGCTAGTGAATCAATTAGCGAACTTATTACTCAATGGTATCGTATCAAACCGCAGGAGACTTATTGTGTAGCAAATGGAGTGACAAGCGATTTACTGGAAATTTCAAACTACTCAACTAAGTTTATCGATCCTTATCATAAGCTTCGACCAGCCAAGATAGTACTTGTTATTGCTCCCAAAGTGTTCGGCTTTCCCAGCAACGACTTATCGGTTTCTATGACTCTTCAAGTAGCTGAAAATCTGGAGACTCGCGGCAAAGGTAAAGATATTCACTTTGTCGTAATTGGACGAGATGACGATGGACTCGAAGAACCATTACCTTCTAATATTACATTCACTGGTTTCCTACCTAAGCGGAGTGATTTCTTGGCTCATTTGGTACATGCTGATGTCGGACTTTTACCTTTTTCCCAAGATGCCGTTGCTGGCGGAGCTAGAAATAAAGCTTTAGATTACTTGGCTTGTAAAACATTAGTAGTATCTACACCAGAAGGAATCAGAGGTCTAGAAGAATTTCGAGATCGCCAACATTTATTAGTATCTGGATATTCAGTTGAAGAGGTAGCCAATACTTTAGTTGATGCTTGTGCGAATCAAGAAAATTATCAATCACTTGTAGAAGAAGCATATCAGTTGATCGAAGCAAAATATTCTTGGAGTGCCATGGCAGAAAAAGTTGCAGAAATTTTGAACAAGTAAAAAATTAGTGAAAAATATATTCCTGCAATCAGCAGAGGTGATGTTCAAAAAGTAGAGAAAATCTATGCTATTCATGAAGAAAGATATTTATATGGACTGCTTGGTAACTTCCATCTTCTATCTTTTCTTCCTTCTTTTCCTAATTCACGCTAGGCGTTATATATAATCATATAATCTTCCTTATTCATTAATATAAGAAACTGCAAGTTTAGCCAAAGATTGCTTTACTGGAGATTCGCTGTTAATATATTCTTCTATCCAATCACCTTCAAACAAATGTTCTCTATCTATGGGATATATCCCATTCATGTAATGAAAAACAGATGGCAATTTGCCATTACTTAATAATTTTGATTGATTATAATTAAAATTACTATTCAATACACTGTATTGAATATTATGCTTAAGAACAGCTAATGATAACCCAACTTGTTCACTTAGAAATAATGGAAAATCAATCCCTAATGGAGAAAGAAATATTGTTATTAATTTTTTAAAAATATTGAGTCGTTGATTCCTAATTTTATTAACTTTTAGTATGATTTTGTAAACAAAGAATCGTAAATGTTCAATAATATTATTCGGATTATACTTATTAAATAATTCATAGGTAATGATAATAGAGTCATTACGAATCATAGTTACCGCCTGTTTATTCATTACAAGTACTCCAGAGTTAAACAGAGGGTACTCTGTCACAAACGCAGCATCTTTCAAACTTGAAACATTCTTCTCGATTTGGCAATATTTTTGAATTAAAGTTTGATAACCTGAAAATGCTGCTGCCTTACCTGCTGGAATAGCGCTAAAAAATGGTTTGTCTATTTTGATATTATTGGTAATTTCATTTAATTCTGAAAGTATGACAATATCACAGTCTAAGAAAATTAGTACATCATATGAATTTTCATCAATTGCATACAGAGCATTAAATTTATTAGTATGAGGAGTACCACCTAAACGAGGCATTGCTTTTGAATAGACAGGAGAAAATTTTGTTTGTAAGTCTAAAATTTTAGACGGAGAAAGACTCACACCATTAGTAACTATGTAAAAAGGTGCATCTTTAAAAATTCCTGCATTCTTACGAAAACTATAGAGCAATAGTTCCATCATATTGATAAATTTGCTGTTAGCTTCCCCAACAACAACAAAGCAAACCCGCATAATGACACACCCAAACATTTTTATTTTAGTTAAATTTAATTTAACTATTTTTATAAAACCTTGTCAACTAATTTCGACTTTATCCATCACGAACGAAAAAGAACTAATTCCTAGATGGAAAGATGCAAAAGTATGGTCAATATCTAAAATCTTTTGTGCTTTGTTAGGCTGATTCTTAAAAGATTAGTACAGGTTAAAAAAATCTCAAATAGATTTTATAATTGAAGCCAGCGATGAATAGTTGATTCTCCTCAACGGGAGCAGGTCAGTTTTGTAAGAACATTTGAACTGTGTAGATAATTCGTCAGTTGTAACTAGCAATTCCTCATACTTTAGTTCATTTGTATCGACATATTTGACCTGCTCCCTCCTCAACCTACTATTACTGCTGCTACATAGTTAGTATTTTCTACTAGTTTAATCTTATAAAGATAGAAACTTTCTACTTTAGTATACCTCAAGCTGATTTTTTGCTGCTTCATCAGTAATTTTAATCAGACGTTTCGCAAGAATGAGTCAGGCAGTCAGATGACAATATCTTTTATTCCATTTTCTTATTTCCCCGTTTTCCAATTATCTGTTGTTTTAAAGTCTGATATCTTCAATGTTCCTTCCCAAGGACCGTTACCAAATAACTCCATGTTGTATTCAATCCAGCTAAGATAGCCATTCTTCATACCATTTTCTCTCCATTTTTCTAAAATTGGAGCTATATGAACTTCTCCTGTCTCTCTGTAGTCTTGTCTTACTGCCCAAAACATTTTCCATTTACCGTGACCAGGATGCATGACACTATAATGTTTATATACACTGCCATCATGATACGTCTCACCAAGATATTTTCCATCAAACTCTGGCTTAGTATAGCGTTCATGCATCTGCTCTGGTGTCCATGAGGAATTCTCAACTATATAGTTTTCGTACCAACCTGATTCCCATGTGTCTTCACATTCTGATCTTTTATTACAGGAATGAGCTGACACCTTTGGTCCAAATGCCCAGCGATTCTTGTTGTCGAAGTTATGCTCAACTCTTCCTTCAATAGTAACGTCTTTGTGTATATCATCAAGCCTAAGGGGTTCATTCCAAAATTGTGGAACAAACTCATTTACATAGGCAGCGTGTCCACCTGTGCTATTTTTCGTATGAAAAGTTATAGCCTTTGCATCGGGAGCAGTGATAGCGATATAATCTCCTTTGAAGTTCGATGATTCCCATACAAGAGTTCTATTAAAATTGACTCTTGGTCCTGGTCCTGATTGATTATACTGAATAAAGCTATCTGTTTTAGATTGCTCAACCAAGTTATTCCAGTCTACCTCGCTAAGACCCGAACCAGAATTTGTTCCTGACGGGTTCATCTCCAAAGGTATTCCACGAAGAGAGTTGTTTCCAGCAATAGCGAGAAAATTGACGGCTTCAAAGGTATGATTAATCTCTACATCCTTGGAGGTATCTTCTTGGAGCTTTATTTGAACTTGATCGTTGCTCAAGTTATTGTATCTAAGTGATACTGGATCGATTCCATCAGAGGTTGCTGTTGAAGCTAAAAATACAGGTGGCTCAGAGAAGTTATTCTTAAAGTCAACAGTCTGCCATTTATGATTAATACTATCACCAGTTTGCCCTGCTAAATAATTGTTTTGACTCCAGTTGCCGTTTCCAGCATCAATAGCAAACCAACCAACAGTTTCAGTTGCGTGACCAGAGTAGTTGAGAGCTTCTTCCTTTTGCATAGTGATTTGAAACCCG
>JBCCDM010000344.1:0-7118 GCA_039030795.1 Cyanobacteria bacterium P01_A01_bin.84 | reverse complement strand
TTAATTTTCGGAGATATCTAATATTATTAACTATGAATTGATAGAATTTTCACATAATTAAAAGTTACATCTTTTCAAGATTATATTTTTAGGACGTAATTTCGTAATTTTTGATATTATTTTAATTATTTATACCAATTCTAGGCGGAGGTTGCGCTAAATCGCTCTCAGCCTAGAAGACTGGAGCTACAGTTACGAAACCCACTTCCGTGGGCTGAATTAAGCACATCTTTACAAAGAAATGGTATTAGATGGGATTGTCTAGGGCAGGTGCTACCCGCACCATTGCTTTATCAGAGGTCGAATCCCAGAGAAGGGATATAGTACATCATCTCTTCGATATTTATTTATTAGAATTTAACTGCATTACTGGAGAATCATAATTGAGTTAAGTAAGTAAATAAAAATACTTATACATACGCAGAATAAATAAATTTAGTTATGACCCTTGTGATTGTGTCCGGACTACTACGCTAGATAACGTAACGACTTTATGTAATTTATTTTGCTGAAGTAGTTACCTTAACTATTGCCATTTTTAAATTTTGAGTTATCTTTATAAATTTAGAGTTTTGTTAATTTTTTGCAAAAACTTGGAGAAAAAAGTATATGAAAATATTAGTTTTAGCCTGGGAATTTCCACCTCGAATTGTTGGGGGTATTGCACGTCACGTTGCTGAGTTGTATCCGGAGGTGGTGAAATTAGGACATGAGGTTCATCTAATTGCACCCGAATTTGGACACGCACCCATGTATGAGAAGGTGGAAGGGGTGATAGTTCATCGGGTTCCTGTGGAAGATGGGGATAACTTTTTTCACTGGATAGTGAATATGAATCGTAGCATGGGTTTGATGGGGGGAAAATTAATTGAAGAAGAAGCAAATTTTGATTTAATTCATGCTCATGACTGGTTAGTTGCAGATAGCGCGATCGCTCTCAAGCATCTTTTTAAAATACCTCTGATCGGTACAATTCATGCAACAGAAGCAGGAAGACACAATGGTATACATACCCAAACCCAACATTATGTAAATAGCAAAGAACAAAAGCTAGCACATAACGCATGGCGAATTATTGTCTGTACTGATTATATGCGTCGGGAAGTAGAAAAAACATTGTACAGCCCTTGGGACAAAATGGATGTAATTTATAATGGTATTCGTCCAGAAAAAAAGCAACATATTCACAACTTTTACCCCCATGACTTTCGTCGTCAATTTGCTCAAGATGAGGAAAAAATTATTTATTATGTTGGTCGCATGACTCATGAAAAAGGAGTATCTACATTATTAAATGCGGCTCCCAAAGTGTTACACGAAATGGGAAATAATGTAAAATTTGTCATAATTGGTGGTGGTAAAACCGACCATCTGAAAAATCTTGCCTGGGATTTAGGAATTTGGCACAAGTGTTATTTTACAGGTTTCATGGCGGATGAGTATTTAGATAAGTTTCAAACTATTGCCGACTGTGCCGTATTCCCTAGTTTGTATGAACCCTTTGGTATTGTGGCATTAGAAAGCTTTGCATCTCGCGTTCCTGTTGTAGTATCGGATACAGGTGGTTTTCCAGAAGTTGTCAAACACACGAAGACGGGTATTGTAACTTATACTAACAATTCTCAATCTTTAGCTTGGGGAATATTAGAAGTTTTAAAAAATCCTAGCTATACTCAATGGTTGATAGATAATGCCTACGAGGATTTAGAAAGGCGCTTTAGTTGGAGTAAAATAGCGAGACAAACAGAAGAGGTTTATCAAAGGGTTGTGGAAGAAAGGAAGAAGGTTTTTTGGTAATTGGTAATGGGTAAAATATTGTGTCTGGTTAAACAGTTGTCATATCTGTGGGGACTAAGTAATAAGTCATGAATAAGGAGTAATAAGTAGCACTAGCATCTTTTCAATAGCGTTATATCGTAACTAATTAAGTGGACTTGATACAATTGGTAATAAGATGGTCAGTGTGGGTAGTTCACATGAAATAAAGTAATAAAAGAGTTAATAGCCAGTCTGGGGAGGAAATAATTGGAAACTACCATTGACTTAGTCTCCTACCGTTAACTCTATTTTAAAAACATTTTCTGGGGGTTTGGAAGCAATTACTACTTCCCAACCTAAACCTTGGAGAAATAAATCGCGGTCGGGAGTTTCTACAACATCAACTCCCCATTCTCCTTGCTGTAATGAAGTTAGGGAACTGCTTATTGCAGGAGTTGTTTTTACTCCTCCTAATGCCAAAATATCATAAGTAGAGTCAGATTTTTTTTGCGATGATTCCAAGGAGATCGTGGGTTGACTTAGTTTCTCATAGAGATGCGATCGCCGTTTGTTGGATAAAGCTTCTGCACAGAGTTCTCCTACTTGTGCTGCTGTTCTCTTTTGTGAGTCGAACAAAACTTCTACAATCCAATGGGGGTTATTGATTTGGGAGCAAGTAATATCATTACAAGAACTGAGTCCACTGATAAATATTTCTGTAAACTCTTCTCGACTCAGTTCTGGAGCTATATCGCTGGAAATATTAAAATTATGCGATAGAAGCATACGTCCTTTCTGATATTCTGCCATTCCTACTTTAATCCTGGGAATTATTCAACATTCTTCATTATTAGATTACAGGATCGAGGTCATTACATAATACTAATCTACTAAAATAGTTTTATTTAGGCTTAAAATAAGTATTATGATTTCAAATTGAAAAAACACTAATAATTTGAATCATAAAAAAACACTGATAAGAGACAATACAAGCTGGAATTATTTAGCACTTACCCATCCATATATCATGCTGCACTATCATTAAGCATCTCAGTCCTCTTAAAGCTCTACTTCCATTGGAAGTATTACTTATTAAGCATTAGACCTCTCCGATAATTAACTTAAAATCCCTATGATTACCGTTCTAAAACTTAATTCCCGGAGATATCTATTAGTTATACCCCATTGACTGTAATCACTGTAGACGATGACATTATGGTCTCCTCTAGGGTAATTCGCTTTCCAGGACGATTTAATGAAAGTTATCTACGTAAGTCCTAATTAGCTTATAATTTTCACCTTAATTGAGCAAGCAAAATCAATCTTAATCAGTGTAGTAATCTGTTGATACTTAGAGAGAATATCACTTCATGGTAGAACGCAAAGATTTAACTACTAGAGATGGTTATCCTATCGCGGATAATCAAAATTCCCTGACCGCAGGAGCGCGGGGACCAGTCCTGATGGAGGACTTCCATTTAAATGAAAAACTTGCTCACTTCAATCGGGAACGTATTCCCGAAAGGGTTGTTCATGCGAAAGGTGCAGGTGCCTTCGGTACTTTTACGGTTACAAATGATATTACTCGCTACACAAAAGCTAAATTATTTGCAGAAGTTGGTAAACAAACCCCAGTTTTAGCCCGCTTTTCTACAGTTGGTGGGTCAAAGGGTTCTGCGGATGCAGAAAGGGATCCCCGTGGCTTTGCCATTAAGTTTTATACTGAAGCAGGCAACTGGGATATGGTTGGTAATAATACCCCAGTCTTCTTTATCCGTGACCCTTTGAAGTTTCCCGACTTTATCCATACCCAAAAACGTTGTCCCGGTAGCAATCTCAAAGACCCAATCATGCGTTGGGATTATTGGTCTCAAAGTCCGGAAGCTTTACATCAAGTAACAATTTTGTACAGCGATCGCGGTATTCCTAAAAGTCATCGTCACATGAATGGCTACGGAAGTCATACCTATAGCTTTATTAATGCTGATAATCAACGTGTTTGGGTTAAGTTTCACTTTAAAACCGTACAGGGTATCGAAAATTTGACCGAAGAAGAAGCAAAAAAAGTTAAAGCTCAAAACGCTGACCATTCCACCCAAGATTTATGGGACTCTATTAAGGAAGGGAATTATCCGAAATGGAGATTTTGCATCCAGGTTATGACTGAAGAACAAGCACAATCTCATCCAGATAACCCCTTTGATTTAACTAAGGTTTGGAAACACAGCGAATATCCTTTAATTGAAGTCGGTATTCTCGAACTAAATCGCAATCCCGACAATTATTTTGCTCAAATCGAACAAGCTGCATTTTCCCCTAGTGCTATAGTTCCCGGTATTAATTTTTCCCCTGATAAAACACTTTTAGCGCGGGTTATGTCCTATGCTGATGCTCATCGCTATCGTTTAGGAACTAACTATCAGCAGTTACCTGTAAATACCCCTCAATGCCCTTTTGCGAACTATCAGCGAGATGGTGCAATGACCTTCGGAGATAATGGAGGTAGCAGCCCTAACTATGAACCCAATAGTAGTGAAACTGCACCAAAACCAAACCCTGATTATAGAGAACCATCTTTACCTTTAGGAAATGTCGCTGTAGATCGTTACGATCATCGCGAAGGAAATGATGAGTACACTCAAACAGGTGATTTGTATCGTTTGATGGACGAAGGTGCAAAAGAGCGATTAACAGAAAATATTGCTACTAGTTTGGGACAAGTACCAGAAGAAATCCAAATGCGACAATTATGTCAATTTTTCCGTGCAGATCCTGATTACGGTTCTCGGGTTGCAAAAAAAATCGGTGTTGAAATCGATCCTTCGATGTTACCTAAAGAAGTACAATCTGTAGGTTCTTAATTTTCTATCCTCTCCGAGGACTTACGCAAAATAAGGTAATTTCCTCACCAGTGCGTAAGTCCTAACTCGTAAAAGTGAAAAATATTTATATACGTGCCTTTCTTGAACCCATGTAGAGACGTTAAATTGAAGGTCTCTACATTCTTTTCTGGAGATGTCTAATAAATATACATCTCCAGAAATATTAAATATGTATAACCTATAATTCCTGTCCCAGGTTTGAAATTTAATCTCTAGGACATCTTTTACAGAAGATATCTAATATCTAATAGTATTTAAATTTCTACTTTGCGAATATACGTTTGAAAAAAGCTGTAATTTCTAACCATGCTTTGGTAGAAGCTTCTGAATCGTAGCGATAACCATCATCCCGCATAAAAGTATGTGCAGCTTCATATAATATAACTTGATGAAGTACTTTACTCTTCTGAAGAGCTGTAATTAAAGTATCGCGATCGCTCTCAGGGATATGGGGGTCAAGAGTACCAAGTACTAATAAAACTTCACCTTTAATTTTATCAAATCGATGAATTGTATCTGCTATCCCTTTCCCTAACTTACCACTAGGAATACCTGTCGGATAACAACAAGCTGCGGCTTTTATTTCACTCGCAAATGCTGCTCTAAAACTTATATGTCCCCCGATACAAAAACCCAAAGTACCAATTTTATTGGGAATTACTGAATCCTCAGTCTTGAGAAAATCTATTGTAGCGCGAATATCTGCATCATAATCAGCCGTTTCTATTCGACGAGCAGCATCATTTCCCCGCATTCTTCCCAAATCATCCGGTTCAATTACCGTTCCTACTGGTTCAACACGATGAAAGATTTCTGGTGCAGCAACTACATATCCAAATCCTGCGAGATAATTAACTAGACGAATCATCGCACCACCTAGCTGATAAATATCACTATAAAAGATAATTCCGGGATACTTACCTGATGTTTGGGGAGATGCAATATAAACCCGCATCAAACTATCATCAACTCTTAATTCTATATTACGCTTTACTGTCTGCATTTTATTGAATCTTCTACCTCAGTCACAAAAAACTAGTTTTCAATTTTATCTAGATATCTCCGAAAAATTCAGTAACAATATTAAACCTTTATGAATAGATTCATATTTGTACTATCTTACTTTGGATAATAACCATAGATAGAATTCTAATTACTCAATCTATTTTTATAATTATTTATAGGCACAGATACAAACAAAAATACAGAGAGCTTTTAGCATGAATAATCAGCAAGAATTTAACTCCAAAAAAGATGCTCCTATAACTCAACCTTTGACACCTGAAGAAGTTTCTCCTCAACAGAAGGAACAACAGAAGCAAGAATTAAATAATGATAAAGAGAACTCCGTTTTAAATCCTGGTGATAAGGTAAATGAATCTAAGAGCTTAGAGGAAAAAGCTAAGCAAGTTGCTGTGGATGCTCCTGATATTACTGGGGATCATATTACAGTTCCGACTTATTTTGTAGTTGAAGATCAAGAAACTGGAGAAAAAGAAGCTCTTCATCACGTTAAAGATGCTGAAGAGATTTCAGATACAATTCGTCAAGCACGGGTAGATGAAGATGGTAAGAGAGTTTGGTCTTAATAGGAAGTTGTTAATTACTTTAAAATAACTGAAGAAAAATGCGAAATCAGTCTTGTCCCTGCTGTGGAGATATATTATTAAATTGCACTCGTAATAAACAAGTATACTTATTCTGTCGGGGATGTTGGCAGGAAATGCCTAATGTTGATAAAGGTGTGGGAGTATCTTTAAAAGGAAGTACACAAGTGACTTCAATTGCTACCCAGTTTCAGTGAAACAAATAGGAGTAAATAATACAATACTTACCCACGGACTATGTGTCTACGGCATTAGATATCTCCCGCATTCATAATGTAGAGACGTTAAACTTAACGTCTCTAAGTAGTTTCAAGAAAGGCACATATTTAATTTCCGGAGATATCTATTACCAGGGAAGAATGTAGGGATGTTAAATTTAACGTCTTTAGAGCACAGGACGGGAGCAACGGAGATTTGTCCGAAGCGACGGTCACGTAGTGTCGCGCTAGGTAAAATCTCGGACGGAAATACGTCGCTTTTGTCTAAGTCCCAGAACAGTTAAAGATTGCACATATTTAATTGCCAGATATCATATTTTTCTTTAGAGGGTGTTTATAACTCTTAACTTGCACATTTTATAACCCTTATATAACAAGGCTTTGAAAATTTATCGAAAAATGTACAAGTTTCATTCGTTGCAAGGAGGAGTTAAATTTTGCAGAAGGAATTTTGCAGAAGGAATTCCCACCTTGTGGGTCGCTCAAATCTTGCACCTATACGTATAAATAGTCAAACATAAAATATGAAGTAACAAATAATACTATATATTCAATGTTTATTTAGTCCTCTAAAAGAGGACTTCGTTTATAAGTCTGGGACTTCCAGTCCTAGGCGCTCGGAAATACTGAGTATTATTTATTTACATCACTTT
>JBCCDM010000343.1:0-7119 GCA_039030795.1 Cyanobacteria bacterium P01_A01_bin.84 | reverse complement strand
TGGGATTGCAACTGGGTTATCTGCTGGGCGGGTCCATCCTTGTCGAAACAGTCTTCAACTGGCCGGGCACCGGATACCTGTTGAACGACGCGATCTTCAGGCGGGACATGACAGTTTTAATATCAGGACTTACGCAACGAAGATTTGTCATTGCGACCGAAACGGAGTATAGGGAAGCAATCGCAAGGTTTTTGCGATTACGTCGCTATCGCTCGTAATGACAGAATTACATTGCCTTTGCGTAAGTCCTAAATATAAAAGTAATTATTCTTATTTATTGATACTGTGATTTAATCCCTGCAAATTTTCAGACAAAACAATACAATATTTTAGGTGTTTGAGGAGAAAAACGTGAAAAAAGCATTTATCATTAAAAGCTTGATTGCATCGATTGGTTTATCTATTTCATCTATTTTATTTGCACCTACTCAAGCGGATGCTCAGATAGTCAACAAAGTTCTACCTAGTCCTTGGGTATCTGTGGGTAGTCAAGAAGGTGATGTGACTTTCTCTGTGGGAGCAAAGGTAATGAATTTTGGAGTAGAGCTAGGTAAGGGTCCTGATAGTTCTGTTGGAGTAGATGTACTACAATTTCTCAATCTTCCAGTTGTCGAACCATATGTAGGAGTAGGATACTACACAGATGATAAAGGATTTGCCTATTCTGGGGGAGTGCAGGTAAATGCTTCTAAAAATGTTTTTATTGGTGCTGGATATAACTCTGTTCGGGGTATTAATGGACAACTTGGAGTTAAGTTTTAAGTATACACGTATTTTGCCCAGGTGAAAACGATACTAAATAAAAATGACAGATGCCATATCTGAGTATATTTCTTTTAAGTATATTGTTATTTTAGAATTTGAGATTTTGTAGAGACTAGTAATAGCAAGGTCTCTACAAAATTTTTTTAAGGATAGCACCTTTGCGATCGCTCTGTGGGGATCCTAAAAGGTTCATCGCTTTTGTAGATGAATTCGTTATTATCCTGTAAACAGTGTCAGCAAAGAAAGCAATCTAAAAGTCTGAAGCACCTATTTTATCGTCGCAATTACGTAATTCCTATCTGTTTTTGATATTCTTCTTCGCTAATCAAGTCCGCATTATTTTTAACTCGGTCTACAAATAAAATACCTTCGAGATGGTCGTATTCATGTTGAAATATACGAGCGACAAAATCAACTAATTGTAACTGTTTTAATTGACCATTGCGGTCAGTATATTTAATTTCAATTACTTTATATCTTGGTACTAAACCGCGAACTCCAGGTACGCTCAAACAACCTTCCCAACCATCAACCATATCATTAGAATGGTTGACAATTACAGGATTTATCATAGCTGTAGGTTCCATGGAAGGAGCATGAGGATATCTGAGATTAGGTCGAGATGCCACAATAAATAAACGGTCTTGTTTATCTACTTGAGGTGCTGCAATTCCAACTCCGTTGACTTGAATTGTTGTTGAAATTAAATCATCAATTAGTTTTTGTATTGTTTTATCTTGAATATTTCTTACTAAGGATGATGTTTTTCTTAGATTAGAATTACCTATTTCAATAATTGGAGGTAATGTACTCATGGTTAAAAAATTTTGTAAAAATTTGTTTCTCTAAAAACTATCTGAAACATTTTGCAAGTTAATGGTTGGGAAGGTGTGTTATTTATTTTTTTATAATTATTTTTTTATAATTATTTTTAAAGAAAATTAAATAACACACCTGGGAAATAACTGGAGAAATAACTTGTGAATTAACCAGTGGACTAACCAGGGTAAATAAATAATTTATTCTGGACGACGAGTGGGTAATGCTCCAGGGGTAACTGATAAGTCGATTGTTCTACCGTTGCGGTCTACTTTAACCTTTAAAGGTACTCCAACTTTACTTTTCTCTACAATTTTCTGTACTTCTTCATTTTTATTTACGTTTTTACCATTAATACTTTTAATAACATCACCTGCTCTCAACCCAGCTTTTGAAGCTGGAGAACGGGGTATGACCCGTAATAGTAATACGCCTTTTTCTGCCGACACAGAAGGAGTTCGGAGTTCACTATTTAACCTTTCTTTAATTTCTTTGGTAAGTGTTAACATCTGAATACCTAAGAAAGGATGATCTACTCTACCTTTGTCTATCAGTTCTTGAGAAATTCTTTGTACGGTATTCATGGGAATAGCAAATCCCAGTCCCTGAGCACCACGAATAATTGCAGTATTCATACCAATGACTTCACCATTACTGTTTAATAATGGACCACCAGAGTTTCCAGGGTTAATTGCAGCGTCTGTTTGAATATAATCGACACGTTTATCAGATGCACCAATATCTCTACTAGAGCGACCTGTAGCACTTATAATTCCAGAAGTCACCGTATAATCTAAACCAAGAGGATTGCCGATGGCTATAACTGCTTCTCCTGGCTGTAAAGATTCAGAGTTACCTTTAGTAACAGTTGGTAAACTCTTAGCTTCAATTTGAATTACTGCAACATCAGTTAGAGGGTCTTCTCCGAGAACTTTACCATCAAAACGACGACCATCTCTGAGAGTTACCTTAACTTGATCTGCTCCATTGACTACGTGAGCATTAGTTAAAATTTGACCATTAGTATCAACAATAAATCCGGAACCACTACCCCTTTGTTCTCTGCGGGATTGGGGGACTCTATCTCCAAAAAATCGTCGTAAGAATGGATCGTCATCAAAACCTTCTGGAATTTGAGATATTGTTCTGGAAGTATCAATACGAACTACTGCAGGTCCCACATCTTGTACTACTCGAACAACAAAATTAGGGTCTTTGGATGCAGAACCGATTCCAGGAGGAACAGAGGAATTGTTTCGATCTTCTCTCTGGGATTGATTCTGTGCCTGTTTATTTAGCTCTGAATTTTGTGATGCGTTAGCACCCGACCTAGGCGATCGCCCTATATTATCGATGGAGGAGCATCCACAAAGTATTACTAAACTGATACTTCCTGATAACATCAGCATCAAGTTTTGACGATATTTTTTAATGCTAATATTTTGACTAATATTTTGACTAATATTTTGACTGAGATTTGGGCTAATGTTTCGTGCTTCTAGATTATGATCTAAATTTCTCATGTGTTTTTATTTCTCCGTATGAATCTGTGAATGCTAGTAGTCTGTCAATAGGAATGAATCTAAGAAAGAATCTAAGAATAATTACAACTTATAAGCTTGTCTTTGGTCTAGAGCGCCTGAATGCTATTGTCGGGAAAGCATCCTACTAAATTTATTTTCATTAAAAATCTAATCAGTTTTGGTTGTTGGCTTATTCATTCTTAGTTAACAACTAAGAAGCTAATAGTTAAGAGATAATAGCAAAAAGCTTTTTGAATAGTACATACTTTTTATTGTGACTTTTATATACAAAGTTGGTGGAAATGGATATTACCATCGAAAACTTATGGGATCGAGTTCTGGAGCGATTAAAGCTAGAATTATCCCGTCCCACTTTTGAAACTTGGATAAAAACTGCAAGCGCTCAAAGTTTAGAGAACAATTGTTTAACAATTTGTACTCCCAATCCTTTTGCTCGTAATTGGCTACAAAAATATTACATAAAAACTATTGCTAATGTAGTCCAAGATGTGGCAGGTTATCCGTTAGAAATTTATTTGACCGTAGCTCAGGGTCTGGATCTGAGTACCATGAATGAGTATGAAGCAAACTGGGGTGATTTACCACCTGTCAGGAATGCACCTGAAATTACTCATGAAAAGCCACCGATAAATATAGATTTAAACATGAAATATGTTTTCTCTAGATTTGTTGTTGGTGCAAATAATCGTATGGCTCATGCTGCGTCTTTAGCTGTTGCTGAGTCACCAGGTAGGGAATTTAATCCTTTGTTTTTATGTGGAGGTGTTGGTTTAGGCAAAACCCATTTAATGCAGGCTATCGGTCATTATCGCCTAGAAATTCACCCTGGTTCTAAAATTTTCTACGTATCTACAGAACGCTTTACAAATGATTTAATCACTGCTATCCGTAAAGATGGTATGCAAAGCTTTCGAGAACATTATCGCGCTGCGGATGTACTTTTGGTTGATGATATTCAGTTTATTGAGGGTAAAGAATATACCCAAGAAGAGTTTTTCCACACGTTTAATACTTTACACGAAGCTGGTAAACAAGTTGTAATAGCCTCTGACCGTCCCCCTAATCAAATACCTCGTTTGCAAGAACGTTTATCTTCCCGTTTTTCTATGGGTTTAATAGCTGATATTCAAGCCCCCAATTTGGAAACTAGAATGGCAATCTTACTTAAGAAAGCTGAATATGAAAATATTCGTTTGTCTGATGATGTGGTTGAATATATTGCCACCAACTATACATCTAATATTCGAGAATTAGAAGGAGCGTTAATTAGGGCATTAGCGTATATTTCTATTTGGGGTTTACCAATGACTGTGGAAAACATTGCTCCAGTTTTGGAACCTCCATTAGTAAAAGTCGAAGCGACTCCAGAAGTAATTTTAAATATAGTGTCTGAGACCTTCAATATTTCTATCGAAGACTTAAAAAGTAATTCTCGTAGAAGAGAAATCAGCTGGGCACGGCAAATAGGGATGTATTTAATCAGAAAGCATACTGAGCTAAGTTTACCCAGGATTGGAGAAGAGTTTGGGGGGAAAGACCATACGACAGTTCTCTACAGTTGCGAAAAAATTACTCAACTTCTGAAAACAGATACTGATTTAATTCAAACAATTAAGCAGTTGAGCGATCGCATTGATATAACTTCTCGTCCAAAAAATTAATTTGCCACTAAATTTGATAGTAAATGTATTTACAAAATTATTTTAACTAACAGCTTTTCTCTCAAGGCTAATAATTTTCAAATATATCTATCTGTAACAAAGTCTTTCTGTGGAAAACATTATTTTTCTGTGGAAAACTTACCGAACAGTTGTGGAAAATCGTTATTTGTTGAAAGAAAATAGAATTAAGTATAATTACCTTGTGGAAAAAATCAACTGTTTTCCACAAGTTTTCCACAGCTTATATAATTATTCTATCCTTACTTAAGGTTCTAGTGAAACACGAGTTATTGTGAATTATAAACTTTTTTTAGGTTGGTGTTTTGTTCAATAAAGATGACTCTAAACTATTTTATATATCAATCTAGTTTGATTCTTGAAATTATGATTGAAATTATGATTGAAATTACGATTAGAAGTTTCTAACAATAGTTTTGCTAAAGGGGTAAAAGGGTAAAGAGGAAAAAGAGAATAGAAATGATAGGCTTATTTAAGCCGTAAAGTAATAAACGGTTAATAGCTGTTAGCCAACAGCTAAAAGCATAAATAATATCAACCTTCATTAAGACATCAATGAAACTAGTTTGCACACAAAGCGATTTAAGTACCAATCTTTCACTTACTAGTCGTGCAGTACCTTCACGTCCCACACATCCGGTACTAGCTAATGTGCTGCTACAGGCGGATGCAGAGACGAAACAAGTGAGTTTAACAGCTTTTGATCTGAGTTTAGGTATCCGTACTAGTTTCAATGCCGAAGTCCTCCAATCAGGCGCGATCGCACTACCAGCAAAGTTACTGAATGATATTACTTCGCGCTTACCAGAAGGAGAAATAACTTTAGAAGACGAAGCTAATGAATCTGAAGTAGGAGAAGGAATTACAGTTACACTCACCCCAGAGAGTGGAAAGTATCAGCTACGTGCAATGGAACCAGAAGAATTTCCCGAATTACCTGTAATTGAAAACGCCCAGTCTCTATATATATCAGCCCAATCACTTATCAATGGATTGCGGGGTTCTTTGTTTGCAACCAGTGCTGACGAAACAAAGCAGGTACTCACCGGAATTCATCTAACTCAAAAACAAGACATTTTAGAATTCGCTGCCACCGATGGACATCGTTTAGCAGTTGTAGAGACAACAAATGAAGTTGCTCATAGCACATCTGCAGAAGAAGAAACACTTACAGAACTAGAAGTAACCGTTCCAGCCAAAGCTCTGCGGGAATTAGAAAAAATGCTAGCTCATAGCTCTAATCCCGATGAACCCGTAACAGTATTATTCGACCAAGGACAAATCATCTTTGAATGGCAAAATCAACGTTTAACTAGCCGTACTTTAGAAGGGCAATATCCAGCTTATCGCTTACTTATTCCTCAAGCTTTTGAGCGAGAAATAGTATTAGATAGAAAACAATTATTAAGTTCTTTAGAACGGATAGCAGTATTTGCAGACCAAAAAAATAATATAGTTAAACTCAGTATTGATAATGCTCAGCAAAGTATTATTTTATCTGTAGAAACTCAAGATATTGGTAGTGGTAGAGAACCCATACCAGCTCAAATATCCGGGGAAGACATAGATATCGCTTTTAATATTAAATATCTTATGGAAGGCTTAAAAGCAATTAACGGCAATGAAATACAAATGCAGTTAAATACAAGTTTAACCCCCGTAATCTTCACACCACTAGGAGAATTGAAAATGACTTATTTAGCAATGCCGGTACAAATCAGAGATTAATATTACGGCAGCGGGGAAGTCAAATATCATTGGCGTGATTTCTCGTTACCAGTCTCTGGCTGGGTTCTCGTTACCAGTCTCTGGCTGGTAACGCATTTCTCAAGGCTCTGCCTTGATTAACTTCTTCCGGTCTCCGGCTGCGGAATACAGTATTGCAGGCTTCTCCTAGGCTGTTAACTCTGTAGGTTTTTAGGAAATAAAATTTCATACATTATATGTGACCTAACTTGTTCCTTGCCAGAGACTGGGAACCAGGAAATACACGAAAATTGTATGAAATAAAACACGGAAATTATTTACCCAATACCCAATATCCAATACCCAAACTATTCTTCTGTGTTCCTAAAATCAACTTGTTCATAAAGGTCGCTAAGTTGAATTTGAAAATCGATGGTTTGCAGCGATAAAGTCTTTTCTTTTCCTTCCAGTTCTGTCAACAACCATTTGTCCTCAGCAGTTTTAACGTACTGCAAAACATGATAATTATACTGGTCTACTAAAATATATTCTTTAAATTGTGGAATGGAACGATAATATAAAAACTTATCTCCTTGGTCATAATTCTTAGTAGACTTTGATAAAAC
>JBCCDM010000342.1:0-7131 GCA_039030795.1 Cyanobacteria bacterium P01_A01_bin.84 | reverse complement strand
TTCTCCACAAGGTAAATTACGAGGTCAACCACCTTACAACATTTATAAATCTGGGTATCTTGCTTACGCTTCTATTTCCAAAAATGTAGATGTAAACAATATTAAACGCACTGGAGTAGTCATAAGAGCTTACAAGATGGGAAGTTTTAGCAAACACACCCATTTCAACCATTGTTTATTATATCTAGGCAGTACCAAGCCATTAATGGAGGCGTTTAACTACGATGCAAGGATAAAACCCCGTATCAGACTTTACTCGGATATTAACGGCGATGAATTTCTGTGTTGCTCGCACGATGAAGACCGAGAAATTTTTAAGGTTGATTTCAGCAAGGAAACATACCCTTACAACACAATTGAAGCCACCGACCGCACTAAAAACAATGGGCAATACGGTTTTACCTGCGTGCAAGTACATCTACCCCCAGAGAAACAAAATGTTTACCCTTTAGTAGAACACGTTTTAAGCAGTGGTAATGGCGCAAGCTTTAGATTTTGGGATGCACGTACAGGACAAGAACTACGCGATCGCTTCCCTATATCCGTACTGTCAGTGCAACATCATTAACAAAACACCCTTATATATTAAAAACTTAGCAGGGTACAGAAAACCATAAATCTGGTTTTCTGGTTTTCTGTTAAAGGGTGACCCACTTTTGCAAAAAGTCTAGTAAATTTACTCAAATAGCTAGCTTTTATATAGTTGGTAGTAAATCAAAGGGAGGTATTTCCAAAGGTGGTATATCAGAAAATGCAGATCCCCCCAAATTTTCAGTTCCAAGAAGGCTAAAACCATCCATTAACCAAAGTCTAGTTGCACCGGTATCGAAGTTACCCCAAACAATATCAGCTTTACCATCCCCGTTAAAATCTCCAGTACCTTCAACCTGCCAGTTTGGATCTAATATGGCAGTAAAGTTATAGCTTGCGACATTGATACCATCCATCGTCCAGATAGCATTTTGACCAGTAATACTATTACGCCATAAAATGTCCCCTTTTCCATCACCATTAAAATCATCAGCAGCTTGAATCTGCCAATCTTTATTGTCTACGCTAGTAATCAAATCGTAGCTGTTAACATTCGCACTATCCATCGTCCAAATAGCGTTTTCCCCAGTTGCACTATTACGCCATAAAATATCACCTTTCCCATCACCATTGAAGTCAGAAGTGCCCTGGATGCGCCAATTTTTATTATCTACGCTAGTAATCAAATCGTAGCTAGTAACATTTGTACCATCCATTGTCCAAATAGCATTTTCCCCAGTTGCACTATTACGCCATAAAATGTCACCTTTCCCATCACCATTGAAATCAATCGTATCTTCAATTTCCCAGTTTCTATCATCTACAGTGGTAATGAAGCTATAACTAGTTATATCGGTACCATCTACCGTCCAAATAGCATTTTCTCCGGTTCCAGCATTACGCCATAAAATATCACCTTTCCCATCACCATTGAAATCAATCGCATCTTCAATTTTCCAGCTTTGGTCATTTAAAGGAGTAATATTACTTGCAATCGCGACATCTCGGAAACTAATGCTGTTTAAACCACCTAAACTACGCCACAGAATATCAGCCTTATTATCACCGTTGAAGTAAGATATTACTGGTACTACTCTATTACGCGCACCAAAAACTATATAGCTTTCTCCTGCACTATCTCTAGCACCGGGATCTGCAGCAGGAGCACCAATAATTAAGTCATCAATACCATCATCATTTACATCCCCTGCATTACTCACAGAAGCACCTGAATCATCTCCAACGTCTATACCATTAATCACAAAACCGTTTCTACCATTGAGTGCAGATAGATTAAAACTGCCTGTACGACCTAGACCTTTTCTACCTAATATTACATAACTTTCCCCTGCACCATTTCTACCTCCAGGGTCTGCATCAGGTACACCGATAATTAAGTCGCCAATACCATCATCATTTAAATCTCCTACATTACTTACAGAATCACCGACATCAATAACAAAACCATTTCTACCATCGAGTGTAGATAAATTTAAACTACCCGTAACACCGATATTTTGTTCTCCAAATACAATATAGCTTTTTCCCAAAGCACCAGAAGAATATGCACCGATAATTAAATCATCAATACCATCATCATTTACATCTCCTGCATTACTCACAGAATCACCAGAGCGATCGCCTATATTTATCCCATTGATAACAAAACCATTAGACCCGTTCAAAGTGGATAAGTTTAAGCTGCCCGCAACACCTATATTTCCACTACCAAATACAACGTAACTTTTTCCTGCAGTTTCTATATCTTCGGGGTAAGCATTTGGTGCTCCAATAATTAAGTCATCAATTCCATCACCATTAATGTCTCCTAGGTTACTTACAGAACGACCTGAATCATCTCCAACATCTATACCATTGATGACAAAACCGTTTCTACCGTTGAGTGCAGACAGATTAAAACTGCCTGTGCCACCTACATTTTCAGTACCAAAAATTATGTAGATTTCTCCTTTTTCATCATTAGCATTTGCTGCCCCAATAATTACATCATCAATCCCATCATTGTTAATATCTCCTGCATTACTAATGGATCGACCCGAACCATCAAAAGGATTAATACCATTGATGACAAAACCGTTTCTACCATTGAGTGTAGACAGATTAAAATTGCCTGTACTACCTACATTTTCAGTACCGAATATTACATAACTTTCCCCTGCTCTCTCTATATTTCCAGGGTTTGCGCTACGTACCCCAATAATTACATCATTAATACCATCGTTGTTAATATCTCCTGCATTGCTGACAGAAAAACTAGCCGTATCGACACCAGTACGGGGTTCTCTAGCATAAATACCATTGATAAAAAATCCATTCCTACCATTCAATGCAGACAGATTCAAACTACCTGTACTACCTAAATTATCGCCACCAAATATCACATAACTTTCTCCTGCCCTATCTCTACCACCAGGATCTGCACCAGGAGCACCAATAATTACATCATCAATACCATCGTTGTTAATATCTCCTGCATTATTTACAGAAGCACCTGACAAATCCCAAACATCTATACCATTGATAATAAAGCCATTTCTACCATCGAGGGTGGATAAGTTTAAGTTTCTCATAAGTTATATCCTTCTCAAGGTTAATACTTGTTATTCATATGTATGAATTTAAATTAATATGCACAGTATTTTTACGTAAGCAGGATATAGCCTTAGAGAATATAGAAAAATTATTATTTCTTAGTCTGACTCAAACTTTATTTCTTGCCGAGATAAACAGGCGAGGCAATCTGAACAATCCCCAGGAATGAGTTTTAGGTACAGGGCAAGAATTACGCGATCGCTTCTTCGTCTTATCACTATTAGTGAACATCATTAGCGTTTCCTGAGTGATAATGAATGATGTTGTAGACTCCAAGGTAGATACTTAAAAGAGTTTTTAGTTCCCGGTCAGAAAGACCGGGAAAGAACGACCCTAGTTCTTTACAGCCTTAATAAAAGCAGTAAGAGCGCGTAATAACAATAACAACATAAGTAAGGTTGTCAATGTCAAAGCACCATGTTCTAGCTGTTTTGTATGATTAATGCTGCAAAAAGAGGGTTTCATAGCCTCTACAGAGACTTGCAGAAAATACCTCTCTTTCATAAGAGTTATATCCCCTCGAAGATTAACTACTTGGATTTACAACCACAAGAGCGGGAATATATTGGACGTTTTGCGACAAACACCCCCCTATATTTTCCGACATCTTTGAAGTAGTTATAAATCACTAATCACAATTTAAAATTAATAGACCGCCTCGTCAAGAGACAGTCTATTAATACATTTACTTCATAAAAGTTAATGATTTATAACTAACTTTCTAAGTAGTAAATAAAAAGATATCTATCTATCGGAATAAATAGAGAGATGTTTGCCGCTGGTTATGATTATATTAGTGTTTATTTTTTGCGTCAACGTATGCGTGATAGCTGTCTAGCTGTTTTCACAGATGATATTTTTAATAAAAAATGATATGATTATGAGATTTGTTTTTTTTGCATCCTTGTAACGAAGCGCAGAGACAACATATATGATTCATCTTCAAGATAATGTTTATTATGAACCTTTTTTGTTGTGAATAACAGTACAAGTAATAAAAAATGTAACATTTTTGGCAATATCAACAAATGTAAATAAAAATATCTTTATTTACATTTTCGTTAATTGATGTAATTAGTGGCATTCTTGCAAAGAAAAGCTATAATGGTACGTTTATATTTACTTTAGAAACAGTAATACCTTATGAGTCTACACACATAAGGTTGCTAAATTACAGTTGCAGAAAAACAATAGTTAGCAGTATTTTCGGTTTTCTTCTCGCATCCACAATTAATATCATCAATTAGTTTATCGGCACTCCAGCACTCAGGAATACAGTCTTTATGGTTGCAATCCATAGCAGACTGAATGCGAAGAAGTCCAACCATGTATTCTTTAAGTCCCTCAAGTGGTGAAATCCAAGTAGCATTATCTGCGGAAATTAAGCCCAACCTATAGCGATCGCTCATTATCTGACTATATTGAGTGGTATAGATGGCAAATGCAGCAGCCATAAAAGGACGGTAAGTTATAGTGCCGTCATCACATTTAGCTGCACCTTGTTCCAGAAATGAAGTGAGTAAAGCGTCTTGATAATCGTCATTGATTTTGGCTTGTTGTTTAGCGATCGCCAAAGCTTCTTCTATTGTTTGGGTCATGGGTTAAACTCCTGAATAATAGTTTTGTTATCGGTGATAGATAAAGTTTCTACGGTGGTGTGAGTTATACTTCCTACAATGTAAAGGGGGACGGAGCCAAGAGTTGATGCAAAGCCAGCGTCTATATCTCCTCTGGATCTAGCTGCCCAATGTTCAATAGATATGTTAGCGGGTATGGGGGGACTATCTTTAACTCCTATTGTAAAAGCCGCATTAGCTTGTGACATGGTAAGTATTGTGTGACCAACAACAGGACTAGAAGCAGTTTGAGTCAAAATACCATTAAATATTGTTCCGTCTCGGTTTATGCGTACTTGATGAGCATCGACCATACCACCAATAACCGCAACATTTATTAAATATTGTCCGGGAGAGTTTAAAACTATTCTGCCTCCAGATACCACAACCCAGTCAGGATTTATGCCACTGGGTTTAGTACTGATAACCCCTTCTATTCTTCTTAATGCCCATTCATCTGGTGTTAATGCCTGTGGACTACTGGCAGTAAAGTTTGCTACTGCGGTACGAATAAAACTGACTCTGGGAATAGGAATTGTTGTAATATTCCCTATCTCATCAGTAGCAAGCAATCGATTAAACGGCATTTTCCCATCATCATCAAGTAACTGAGAAAGAGGGATAATTAAATCTAAAATACTTTTTGCAACTGGGTCTTCAATCCCAAGTTTACGGAGTACCCTGATTATTTCTAAACGCGCATATTCCGTGCGATCGCACAGTGCTTGTAATTGTTTTCCTGGGGAAGTATTTAGGTTTCGGGTTCCAAATGCTTTCTCATCATTTTGAATATGGGGGACATCTGGGAACTTGGAGCCGTCAGACGTAAAAGTCATGAGTTTTCTTTAGTATGGTAATGATGGTTCCCGTCATATGCAGAGATACCATCGTAAGTTAAAAAGCTTTTTAAAGGGGGGATTTCTCCTAAGACTTCAAAATCAGCGCATAAAACCCCGTCAGACTTTAAAGTTATTTCGTTAAAACACACCTGTAAAGTGTTGTTGTAAGAAGCGATCGCGGTGATAATTGCTTCTCTAACTGCTTTGCCAATATCAGAACCGCGATTTAAGCTTTCATCAATTTGCTGTTTTAGCTTTTCACTTTTTAGCAAATCGTTGATTACATCTGTAATGGGTGCAATGTCAGTCATGTTTAATCAAGTTTTACTATCCGAAGTCTTTTGAATATATTAAAAGTATCTTCAGGAGCTTCATTAAATCCATTGAATCCAAAAGCCCAGACAAATTGTCCAAGAGTCGGTGCAGGTTGTTTCAAACCCGTGTAATTTGCATCTGCGAAAAATACCTCAAATCCTATATCTAATTCTTCTTTACCTTCAAAAAACTGTTCGGTAATTATTCCATGTATTTGAGATGTTGAATTATTTGCATCACCCCATTGCTTAGCCGTTTCAAAACCAGCATTATATATATTACTGCCATCAAATTCATCCTCTTCACCTGGAATGATGGGGAGACTTAATCGCGTTGCAAAAGCCTGTGAGCCATACAATGAACTTTTATTAATTGCATCAAAGTCCTCGTCAGTAGAGCTAGAAAGACCTATTGATTGTTTAGCTATCCTTGCTTGACCTGTTCTCGCATAAAGTAAGTCAATTACTGCATCTATCATGTAATTGCCTTTCTTCAAGGTAAAAAATAAGGGGTAATTTCTTGTCCAGTTACCGTCTGTATCTGGTGCGGTGGTTTGCGGCAAAGAATTATTGTCCAAATAATAAAAGTTACTTATTATCTCCTCTCCCCATCTTTGCATATAGTTCCATCCCGAAGGATAAAAAGTCTTGTTAAATTCTGCGGGAGATGTAGTTATAGAACTCGTCCCCGCCGTTCTTGTACCTCTGATATTCTTTTCTTCTAAAACAATTACACCTTTAACACCTTTATCTTCTGTTGGCGCTGGATTGCTATTTCCACCACTACTTACAACATTCTCAGTAGCTTTAAGAGTTGGTGCCCCTGACTGATCCGTAGTAAATATAGTATCCGATGGTAATGACGTTAAACCATTAGGAGGCGCTAACTGTCCTTCCACTTTCAATCCAGCCAACAGTTGCAATACAGATTGATTAAACATTGGTTGAGTATCCTTTTCTTCCTGCGATCGCCCGTCACCTTCCAAATACATAATTTTTAATGCATTCATCAAAGCTTCGAGATGAGTTTTTAAATAGTCTGTTCTAGATGCGATCGCTCTTAGTTTTTTGTTTATAGTTTCTGCATCTAACTTAGTTTCCCCGTCTACAACTTCCTGGATATCCATCCATTTTGGATCGCTTGAAAATACCATTTTTATTACTCCTAAGATTAAGAAATTATCCCTATGAGTCAGCGCTCATAGGGATGAAACGTAA
>JBCCDM010000341.1:0-7144 GCA_039030795.1 Cyanobacteria bacterium P01_A01_bin.84 | reverse complement strand
GACGAGCCCGACCTGGTCGGGACCACGCTCAGCTGCAGCGCCGTCAACCTATCCGTTGGCGGCATCCAGTGTTAACAAACACCTTATCATTCTGTTTTTAGCAGTTATAGCCATAAGTGGATAAGAAAACTAGACTCAAACAGGACTTACCAGCATCATTGTAAAATTGCTATAGATTGCATAAGAAATTAAAAGTCAAAATTCAAAATCCAACAGCCAAAAGTAATTAAAACTAGTGCCTGTTAGTTAACGATAACAAAGCATCATTAAAAATCAACAGGGAATGAAAAATGATTATAGTAATGAAAATTGGTTCTCCAGAAGCTGAAATTAATCGTATTGATGAAGAACTAACTAGCTGGGGATTAACACCGGAGAAAATCGTTGGTAGGCATAAAGTAGTAATTGGTTTGGTAGGAGAGACAGCTAGTTTAGACCCCTTACAAATTCAAGAAGTTAGTCCTTGGATAGAAGAAGTATTAAGAGTCGAAAAACCCTATAAACGTGCTAGTCGTCAATATCGTCATGGGGAACCATCTGATGTAGTAGTTAATATTCCAGGTGGTTCTGTAGTGTTTGGAGAACATCATCCTTTAGTAGTAGTAGCTGGACCGTGCTCGGTTGAGAATGAAGAAATGATTATAGAAACAGCACAGCGAGTAAAAGCTGCTGGTGCCAAATTTCTCCGGGGTGGTGCCTACAAACCCCGTACATCTCCTTATTCTTTTCAGGGACATGGTGAAAGTGCTTTAGGATTATTAGCAAAAGCGCGGGAAGAAAGCGGACTAGGAATTATTACAGAAGTTATGGATGCTGCGGACTTAGAGAAAATTTCGGAAGTTGCAGATGTAGTACAAGTAGGAGCAAGAAATATGCAAAACTTCTCCTTACTTAAAAAAGTTGGTGCTCAATCAAAACCCGTACTTCTGAAAAGAGGTATGGCAGCTACAATTGAAGACTGGTTAATGGCAGCAGAATATATTTTAGCCGCAGGAAATCCCAATGTAATCTTATGTGAACGAGGAATTAGAACTTTTGACCGTCAGTATACCCGCAATACTTTGGATGTATCAGCTATACCTGTATTGCGGAAATTAACTCATTTACCGATAATGATTGACCCTAGTCATGGTACTGGTTTGTCAGAATATGTACCAGCAATGGCAATGGCTTCTATTGCTGCTGGATGTGATTCATTAATGATTGAGGTGCATCCAAATCCAGCTAAGGCTATGTCAGATGGTCCTCAGTCTTTAACTCCAGAACGTTTCGATTGCTTAATGGAAGAGTTAGCTGTAATTTCTAAAGCTGTTGGACGATGGGAAAAATCTGCGATCGCGGCTAGTATGTAGTGATATGTAGTACGGCAATATTCATAAAATCACAAATTAGGTATGGATATATAGTTTGTTTCTAGCTACCAGTAAATGCGATCGCTTATCCAAACTAAAATAGAAGGTGCGTTATGCTACAACACACCCAATTACCAATTACTAATTAGCAAGAAGAAAAAATTCAAACAAAATCACAATCACAATCATAAAATCATAAACCGTAGACCCGACCACCATCACCAGGTAATAAGCTCAGGGAACGGGGATTTATTTGATATCCGACGGTGACTTCTACTTCACCGTCCCAAACTTCGATAGAAAGTACTTTATCGTCTGTACTTTCGTAATCAAAGTAGTGACAGCGCTGAGCTACACGTCTCATGGTGGTTCCTTGACGGCTCATTTTTGCTGTTCCTGATTCTACACAACGATAGGTATCATTATTAAAGGTAATTGTTGAGGGTGGTGTTTGACTGACTTCTAGTTGATTAGTTGGTTCTAGGAAAGAAACTTCTACTACATCGTCCTCATCTACTGACAACCAACGGATATCTTTGTCATCTTGCAATAAATATTCAAACCAGGAGTAACCTTCATCATCGTAGGTAAGTTTTCCTTCTATTACCCAATCTCTACCCATATATTGGACAATATCACCGATTTGTAAGTTAAATATATTTCTCTCAAGTGATGGTAGTTCTTTTCGCGGACTGCTACCTGGTAGTCTTCCTCGTTGCTGAAGTACGAATAAGGTTACACCAATTGCAACAACTATAATAAATCCCAGCCAAACCATATATACTTAATCTCCTTAATCCCTGATAATATCAATACCAATAAAAAAAGAATGCAATGAATATAAATATTTAATTTATTTTAATTCACACTAATTTAGGTTAAGAGTAAATAGAATTTTCTAGTTTTAGAATGAATTTTGTAGCAAGATCCTCCCGTAGCAAATATTTTGAATTTTGAATTTTGAATTTTGAATTTTGAATGTTGAATTTCCACTTCGTGGGTTGCTCACCCCTATTCCCCTTAATAACTCGACCAACGCGAATCATTTTGATAGCTGACAATAACAGGATGAGAAAGACGGTTGATTTCTGTATTCTGTATTTGTATGTCTTTAGGTAGGTCAAATAGGTGATGTAAGTTTGTTTCTGTTAAAAAGCTGGTGTTGACTGGAAGTTCCAGTTTTTCTGAGTTGACGTTATTTTTAGATGCTAGAACAAATCCCCAGGGACCAAAACTAGGAATATTAATTGTGTAGGGATAAGTTTCTAAACCTACTTGTGTCAGGGTTGTAGTAATACAGCTAATTACTTTCGGTGCAAAAAATGGACTGGAGGCTTGAGTTACTAGTATGCCATTATCCGTGAGTTTTCCTAATACTCGTCGATAAAATCCTTCTGAGTAAAGTTTTGCTAGGGTGTCTTGGTCTGGGTCAGGAAAGTCTGCAATAATTACGTCAAATCTATCTTTGAGTAATGGTACTTTTAAGAAAGCATCGGCGTTGAGTACTTCTACTTTAGGGTCGCTAAGTGCATTTTGGTTAACCTTGAGTAGCTGGGGATGATTTTTAGCGAGTCTTACAACTTCCGGGTCTAGTTCTATAAGTGTAACTTTTTCTACATCCTGCCATTTTAATACTTCCCTAATTGCCATCCCATCACCTGCACCTAGTACTAACACCCTTGTATGGGTGGGTGTTGCGCTCATTGCTGGGTGTACTAATCCTTCGTGGTAGCGGTATTCGTCAATAGTAGAAAGCTGTAAGTCACCATTGAGAAACAAGCGTACGTCTTTTCCTTTCCGGGTTAAGACGATGCGCTGATAGGGTGTTTGAGTACGGGTGATGATTGGTGCTTTATATAAGTTATTTTCTAAGTTATTGCTCAAAGGAATAGATACTGGAGCTAAAGTTAGTAAGATTACCCCTAAAATTAAACCTACATATCCCCAACGTCGCAATCTTCCAAAATTACGACAGATGAAAAATACCATGAATGCTGGTAAGGAACCGAGAACAAAAGCGGTGGGGAACATTCCTAACCAGGGTAGGAATAATACAGGAAATGCTAAGGAACCAACAAGCCCTCCTAGATAATCCAGTGCTAGAACCCCTGCTAAAGCGTCCTTTACACCTTCTTCGGATTCTAAAGCTCTGGTGAGTAGAGGAACTTCTAAACCTGCTAATATTCCTAATAATATTGTGACTAAAAATAGCTCTAACCAGATAGCACCACCTATGACAAATAGGGCAAAAAGTGCTACAGGTAAAATGGCAGTTAAAGGAGCGATCGCAAGTTCTACGAAAACGAATCCTGTTAATAATTGTTTTTGTAAAGCAATACCTTCGGTTTTAGTAGCGACAAATTGACTTAGGTAAGAACCAACTCCCATAGCTGCTAAAAACCCACCTACAGCAATACCATAAGCCAGAGCTTGGTTTCCTACTAAATAACTTGCAAGTGTTCCTAAGAGTAATTCTACAGCTAAGCCACAACCGGAAGAAACCGCCGCCGCAATTAATAATAATTGACGTTGGTTGCGGTTAAAAATACTGTTTTTGGATAAAGATATATCTTGAGTTCCTATTTCCTGTTCCATATTCAATCTATCTTTCGAGATAAGTACCTATTTTCCACTACCAGGACCACCACCGCGAAAACCTTCATATCCAGAGCGGGAACCTCCTTGATAAAATATCCACGTACCTCCGCGATAACCACCAGAACTGCGGGTACCGTAACGGGGTGAAAAGTTTTCTTGTTTTTCTTGTCTGAGAACAAAGGCTGATTTTTGGCTATAGCTGTCGTAGATTGACCAAAAAGCCATAAATGCTGCCAATCCTGCAAATATTTTTGTCAACATTGAATATTACCTTATCTTTTTAAATTTTTTTCCAATGGGTTTTAAATAGCTTTGATTCAAATTAGATTTCATTCAAATTGGATCTGATTCAAATTAAGTTTTTCTTGAATTCTCTATCTAAATCTAATTTTTATGTTGGTCTTGGGGATAGTCATCTTGAGGGTTCTCATCTTGAGGGTTCTCATTTTGAGAATAATCTGAACCAACATCCCCATTAGAGGTGATATGAATAGCTTCTACTCCTCCAAGAGTTTTACTTTCATCTCGTACAGTCAAAGTTGTCTTATCTATCGGTCCATCAGGGACAACTTCCACGTTGAAACTGTAGGAATCTTGTTTATCAAAAACAAAAAATAATGTTAGAGAACCCCTACCAGATTTAACCTTATCGTCAACTCTAGTCAAAAGAACTGATATTACATGAGAACCAGCGTAAACTCTTTCCCCATAACTGTTATTAATAACTAAATCTACCTCTAACCGTTGTGGAGTTGTTTCATCAGACACCACATTTACCTGGACTCGAACTAAGCTATTTTCGCCACCCACAGTAGCGCGATCGCTGACATCACTATCGTAAATTTTTTTCTTAATTACTTTCTTTCCAGAACGGGGCACGGTATACAATGCCATAATTCCCATAAACAGGGTACTAAATAAACCGGGCCACAAAGAACGAGTATCTACTACTCCATTTTTGACATTGACAATAAAACTTGGTGTTGGTGAAACTAGTTCCTGTCCGAATTTATTTTCATATTCGAGCACTCCCACTGCTAAAGTAACTTTCTCTTTTTTCTTAGTACGAATATCAATACCACCCTTTAAATCATCCTCAGCCCAACTTCCAGATTCGCCATCTTCATTCCACCTACCAGACTCTTTCCAAGCATTTTTAACCGCAGAAGCAAGTACTTTATTCTGGGAGTCTAAAAGCTGAATCTCATAGGCAATAGAAGTGTTACTAGGTATATTCGCACTCACATCGACCCGCAAAGCACCTATACCCTGGGGTTCCAAATCAAAGGTTTTTATCCGTGCATAATTCCCTGGAGTTACCTTAGCTTGTCCATATACTAAGGTTTTTTCAAAGAAACCAGCCACAACAAATCCTAACAACACAAGTCCAGTAGACCCAAGAGCAACATAAGCCCAAGGGTCGCGAAAACGACTAGTGCGTTTTTTTTCTACAGCAACTGACATAGCACTTTTTTAATTCATAGTAACTTTAACAACACTATGCCATGATAACCTTCCGGAAAAAGTAGCTCAATTTTTATAAAATCAGTGTGTTTTATTAACCTAACTATTGGTACTTTAGTATTTTGAGGATTTTATCAAATCTCTGATAATACAAGAGTAAATGTTAATTTTTTTATCAAATATGATTTTCTGGAAGTTATTTTTTATCAACAAATATTTTAATTGATTTATTACGTATTAATACTAGTCGTAAAATTACATTTATATAAAAAACATCAGTATTAATACTTGAATTGTTTTTTATGAAATTGGAGACGCTATGGTTTCATATTGGTAGAAAAAATCTCATAAAAAATCAAAGAAGAGATTATTTTATTATTTCTCCTTCTTTGATTACATTTAACTATTCCAGGACTTACGGACAGACTACGTATTTACCGTCCGAAGCGACCGTAGGAAGTAATCCCAAAGCCTTATTTCTCGTTACGAGTGCAGTGCGTAAGTCCTATATTCAATGAACGATTAAATTAATACATATTTGTGTTTTAACCCTGTGACCCAAGTACTTATTTTTTAGCAATCACCCAAACTGCGTGGATGATACCGGGAATATAGCCAAATAAAGTCAGAAGAATATTAATCCAAAAATCAATACCTATTCCAACTTGCAAAAACACACCGAGAGGTGGTAGAAAAATTGCGCAGATGATACGAACTAAATCCATTACTCCCTCCTAAAATATATGTCATCAAGTTTGAGCAGGATTTATCTACTCTCTTTTATCTACTACTCTTTCAAAGATAGCATTTACGCCCAAAAATAATAAATTTAGCAAAAATATCTAATTTTATCCCTAAGGGAAACAAGTTCAATACCTCACAAACACATATCGTGTCTAACTTTCAGGCTGAACTGAAGTTTAATAATGTGTGGGCTATTATGGACGCGATCGCTCTGAAAAGATATTGAGTTTTGATTGAGAAGGAGCAGAAAAACCTCTCTAAATCATTTTCCCCTCACACAAGGATTTTCATTTGTAGAAGGTGGATCGGCAAATATTGCTAATGTGTTATATTCAGGCATTCCATCTTCATATACCACTCGAAAAGTATACAGCCTTTTCTTATAACCTTTACCTTCTGTGACTACCGTTAGAAGGGTTGCTGTACGATTAGCTGCGGGTAATCCAGGAATTTCTATAGGTTCAATACGTTTGAGGTGAATTACATTTGCTGCTGATTTTTCACAGTCTCCCACTTTAGATGAGCTATTATTACCTTCTTTGCCAAAATGTATGCACATCGGACCATCAAAATCTAATGTTACCTGAGTTGGGTCATCTATCCAGACTTTTTTAATAACTTCCCCTGCGGGTATAAAACTTAAATTAGTACCGTGATTATACCAAATATTAATAGTAGGAGTAACTCCTCCAAGACCTTGTGCTTGACAAGAAAACATTGACCTTAAAACAGCATTATTTGCCAAACTATGTTGAGTAAATAATAAAGCAGTAGATGTTGTAATTAAGGGAATTACTAATTTTAGACTCAAGCTTGGGGTAATTTTATTTAAAAGCATAAAACTATTTATTATTATTGCTTGACTTGTTGCTTGACTTTAGCTAAAAACTAATAAGTAAGGAGGCATAATTAATTAATTATTTATTTATTTATACTCAGGACTTACGCAACGAAGATTTATCATTGCGACCGGAACATAGTGTAGG